>NZ_QUEB01000016.1:0-228 GCF_003477845.1 Clostridium sp. AF34-13 | reverse complement strand
AAAAAAGGTCGGATAAAGACCTGGAACCTTGATAATTGAACAGTAAAACAACCCTGAAAATTCTAAAATAAATTTTCAAAGTTCTTATCTAACACATGCAGATAAGAACACGCGAGGTAAATCGGATTTCTTAATGAAATTCAGACGCGAAGTTGTGAAACAACTTCTAATGACAAAATTTATTAAAATTTTGTCTATGCCAAGTTTTACTTGGACAGGTCAAAACTT
>NZ_QUEB01000015.1:0-83621 GCF_003477845.1 Clostridium sp. AF34-13 | reverse complement strand
AATAATTTTTTTCACATCTAACTATTGACATTTATTAGCTGGACTTTTCATTTTCTCCTGCTTAATTTATTATACATATTTTTCAACTAAAATCAAATCATATACATACTTGACGAATCTTATCAAAAAAATTATGATTTAAACCATAAGAAAGTATGAAAAGAGGACTTTTATGGTTAAAAACGATAATATAAAAAAACAGATAACAGAACTTATATATAATAAAAATAATCAAAAACAGATTCCCGATTATTATGCCAATTTTAATATAGTAAGTCCTGAGCACTCACCTCACGAAGTCGAGGTAAAGACATATCCGCAGTCTGTCAGTAAAAATATTTTTGCACTTATATGGGATATTCATTCCTCCGGAACCATTTCCTCTACAATAGTCCCATCTCCCACCCCTTTTGTATATGAAAAAAACATTACAAACGGTATGCGTACCCAGATGCACTCACATGAGTATCTCGAACTGTTTTATGTTATAGACGGTGAATATCACCAGAAAATACTCGGCAGGGAATATGTATTCCAAAAGGGAGAGCTGTGCCTGATAGATAAGAACTGCCATCATCAGGAAATACTCGATGATGGTTCATCCACGATACTTTTTATAGGAATTACAAGCCATATGTTCAACGAAATGATGACCCATTTAAGTAACGCCGGGCGAATAAACGCATTTTTGAACACGGCAATCTTAGAGCAGAAAAACATACAGCAGTATCTTCATTTCAAACCGTCCCATGACGAAGAAAGCTGTTTAAAACTTGAAAATACGCTTATGTCGCTTATAGACGAATTGAAAAAATATGATGATGCGTCACCTTTTATCTGTCAGGGACTTTTGCTCAGGATATTTAAGATACTCGGTACGAAATATGACTTTTCTCTCTCAAAACAGACTAGAAAAAAGATGAACATGATTTTGTTTGAAGAGATAACACAGTTTATCACCGAAAATCTTGCGGATATTTCCATACAAATGCTCGTATCGGAATTTCATTTTCAAAAAGACTATTTTAACAGACTTCTAAAAGCACAGACCGGCATGACTTACACTGAATATATACAGCTTCTAAGGCTCAGACACGCAGAAAAATTATTGCTTACTACGGATTATACCATAGAACAGGTAGCAGAAATGATAGGCTATCACAACAAAGGATATTTTTATAAGATATTTACCGAAAAATACAGTCTCACACCGGCACAGTTTAAAAAGAAATGCCTAAAATTTTATATATAAAAAATAAAGTTTCAGATGGCAAACATATTAAACTTTGTCCTTATAAAAAACAACGCTATCTTTAGAAATCTACATTTGATTTTTAATCTTCCCAACACAAACAGGCAGACCATAAATGGTCTGCCTGCCTTATCTTTAGTATTCTGTTTATATCAGGTTTTCAGATATTACTCTGATTCTATTCTATAAATCCCATTTCCAGTCTCTTACTTCCGGAAGGTCGATACCATACTCATGGATGTACTGCTTGTGCTCTACAAGCTTGTCGTTCATCTGCTGGATAAGGTATGCTCCTGTGTTTCCAAGCTGTGGAAGAACTGAAATAGCATTCTTAACAAGATTGAAACGGTCAATCTCGTTCTGAACACGCATATCGAATGGAGTTGTGATTGTTCCTTCCTCCTGATAACCATATACATGAATGTTACGGTTAGTTCTGCGATATGTAAGCTCATGGATGAGTGTATGATAACCATGGAATGCGAAGATGATTGGCTTATCTTTTGTGAAGAGAGCGTCATATTCTGCATCTGTTAATCCATGAGGATGTTTTGTATTTGGCTCAAGTTTCATAAGGTCAACTACATTGATTACACGAATCTTGATGTCAGGTATTGCTTTTCTAAGGATTGTAACTGCTGCAAGTGTCTCAAGTGTTGGTGTATCACCACAGCAAGCCATAACAAGGTCCGGCTCCTGTCCCTGGTCGTTAGAAGCCCACTCCCAGATACCGATACCCTGAGTACAATGCTTAACAGCCTGCTCCATAGTAAGCCACTGCTGTCTTGGATGCTTAGATGTTACTAATACATTTACATAGTCACGGCTTCTGATGCAGTGATCAAAACATGAAAGTAAGCAGTTTGTATCCGGTGGAAGGTAAAGGCGTACAACATCTGACTTCTTATTTGCAATATGGTCAAGGAATCCAGGATCCTGATGTGTAAATCCGTTGTGATCCTGCTGCCATACATTTGATGAAAGGATAAGGTTAAGTGAAGCAATTGACTGTCTCCAAGGAAGCTGATTGCAAACCTTTAACCATTTTGCGTGCTGTGCACACATAGAATCTACTACACGGATGAATGCTTCGTAGCTTGCAAAGAATCCATGACGACCTGTAAGAAGGTATCCCTCTAACCAGCCCTCACACATATGCTCACTGAGCATTGAATCCATTACACGACCATCCTGTGCAAGGAACTCGTCTGTATCAAGTTTCTCACCGTTCCAGTCACGGTTTGTAACTTCAAATACTTTACCAAGACGGTTAGACATTGTCTCGTCAGGTCCGAAAATTCTGAAGTTTCTTTCTTCCTCGTTGAGTTTGAAGATGTCTCTTACAAATCCACCGAGTTCTATCATATCCTGTGCTTCAACTGCACCCGGCTTTGGAACATCAATTCCATACTCTCTAAAGTCAGGGAGACGAAGATCACGGAGAAGTTTACCACCATTTGCGTGTGGGTTAGAACCGATTCTCTTATCGCCTGTTGGAGCAAGTGCTTTAAGTTCAGGGATAAGTTTTCCGTTCTCATCGAAGAGTTCTTCAGGATGGTAGCTCATTAACCACTCTTTTAACATATCAAGATGCTCAGGCTTATCCATCATAATAGGTACCTGATGAGCTCTGAATGAATCTTCAATCTGGTTTCCGTCAACAACCTTAGGACCTGTCCATCCCTTTGGTGTACGGAGAACAATCATAGGCCACTTAGGTCTCTTTGTATTTCCGTTTTCTCTTGCATCCTTCTGGATAGCTTTAATGTCATCCATAGCTGCGTCAAGAGCTTCAGCCATCTTCTTATGCATATCCATTGGCTCGCTGCCTTCTACGAAGTAAGGCTTCCAGCCGCATCCGTCAAAGAAATGCTCTAACTCATCATGTGGGATACGAGAAAGAACTGTTGGGTTGCTGATCTTGTATCCGTTCATATGTAAGATAGGAAGAACGGCACCATCCGTCTTAGGGTTGAGGAATTTGTTACACTGCCATGAAGTAGCAAGTGGTCCTGTCTCAGCCTCACCGTCACCTACAATACATGAAACAACTAAATCCGGGTTATCAAATACAGCACCGAATGAATGAGCAAGTGAATAACCAAGCTCACCACCCTCGTTGATAGAACCAGGAGTTTCAGGAGCTACATGGCTTGAAATTCCGCCTGGGAATGAGAACTGCTTACATAATTTCTTAAGTCCGTCCATATCCTCGCTGATGTTAGGATATACTTCGCTGTAAGTACCCTCTAAGTATGTATTTGCAACGAAGAAGTTTCCGCCGTGTCCAGGACCAGAGATAAGAATCATATCCTGATCATATTTTTTAATTACACGGTTTAAGTGAACATAGATGAAGTTCTGTCCTGGAACAGTTCCCCAATGTCCTACTATCTTTTTCTTTACATGCTCCATTGTTAAAGGCTCACGTAATAATGGGTTATCTAATAAGTAGAGCTGTGCTGCTCCAAGATAATTAGTTGCACGCCAGTATGCGTCCATCTTCTTGAGGTAATCCTCAGTTAATGGCTGCTTTTCAACAACATCTGTATTTGCCATTTAATTGTCCTCCTTATGTAAATCAAATGTATCCATTTTTTCTCATTGTAGACATTTTTTTCAGTCTATTCAATTCCCAATTCCTATGTAATTCAAAAAAAGTTACCTGAAGCGACTTATTTTATCTTTATACCTTGAAATCACTCTCAAAAGCAGTTTAATATCGAGCGGTTTTGCCACATGTTCATTCATTCCGGCTTCAATGGCATCCTGTTTATCTTTTGTAAACGCATTTGCAGTCATCGCAATTATAGGGACTTCTTTTGCATCTTTCCTGTCAAGACTGCGTATCTGTCTTGTCGCTTCATAGCCGTTCATAACAGGCATCATCACATCCATAAGTATCAGATCATAATAGTATTCTTTTGATGCATAAAAAGCCTCTACTGCTTCTTTTCCATCCTTGGCAAGCTCTATGCCAGCCCCTGCACCATTAAGGATATATTTTGCTATCTCTGCATTTATCTCATTGTCCTCAACCAAAAGTATCTTAATACCGGATAAGTTATCTAAAACTTTCTCCTCATTTTTTTCAGGACTGATATTCTTATTTATGTCAAGCGGAATCTCGACAACAAACTCCGTGCCAACCCCTTGACAGCTGTCAACTGAAATAGTGCCATTCATAAGTTCTAACAACTCTTTTGTTATTGCCATTCCCAGTCCTGTCCCCATATACTCTGTACCCGCATTGTCATTTTCTCTTGAAAATGGTTCAAATAAGTGTTCTGTAAACTCTTTACTCATACCGATTCCTGTATCTGATATGGTAAAACGAAATCTTGTCATATCCTCTATTGCATTAAGCTCCTCAATCTCTATCTTAAGGCTGCCATTCGGCTTATTGTATTTAATAGCATTGCTTTCTATATTCTGGATAATCCTCTGAATATGCAACGGACTTCCTATAAGTTCTTCATGTATTATATTATGTTTTTTTATTTCAAATTCTATTCCTTTTTCCGCAATTGCTTCAGAAAATACATCCCTTAAATTAGTTATTATATCATTTATATTAAAAGGCTCATAAGACAGAATTGTTTTTCCGCTCTCTAACTTGCTCATGTCAAGTACATCATTTATAAGATTTTTAAGCTGATTTGATGCACTATCAATCTTGTCAAGTGCAAATTCTACTTTTTTCGGCTCACTGACATTTTCTTTTGCAATCCTTGTCATACCCATAATTCCATTCATAGGAGTTCTTATATCATGCGACATTCTCGCAAGAAAATTTGATTTTGCATCATTTGCCCGTTCTGCATCCTCCTTTGCCAGTGCAAGTTCTGCTCTGTTTTTCTTTACATGATTAAGCTGTGCAGAACATAAAAGTATAACTATAAGAAATGTTACTGACATACATATTATAATAAAATTAGCATTTTCTCTGACAAACTGGGACATTGAAAAATTCTGCTTTGCATTTGAGTATGTCATCATTGTACGCATTATCTCAGAATCATCCGAAAGAAGCACAATCTTGTTAAGAATAGATAACAGAGTTGTATTGCTTCTGTTTGTCGCAATACTAAGCGGCACTGAACTTGAAAGGTTTACGGTTTTTAAATCATCATATTTTGACAGATTAAATACCTGGTCGACACGGTATGCACTAAAAATCGTGGCTCCGACTTCTCCGTCCTTAACTGCTTTTATACACTCCTGCGGCGTATCATATATAACCACTTTGCTTTTAGGATAATATATCTTTGCATATATCCTCTGATAATTTGACTGCTTCTTTATGGCAATCCTTGTCATTGTCTTATCTGTATAATTTTCTTTATATACAGCAACTATAGGAGAATCCACAACCATTCTTGTAACTGAAAAATTTTGTTTGTCGGCATACCACTTATCACCATAGAAAGGAAATATACAATCAACCTCTTCATTTTTCAAAGCGTTTGTCATCTGTGTCAGATTGTCATATGCGTGATATTTATATTTTATGCTAAATCCCGGAAAGCGGTTTACCGACTGATCAAAAATAGTTTTTATCACACCTATAGGCTCTCCGGTTTCTTCATCTTCATCACAAAAAGCAAGCATATGTTTAAGGTAGCCTACATTAATATACATATGTCTGTTCAGCCATTTTCTTTCATCAGAATCCAGTATTTTTCTTGCACTTACATTTCTATAGTACTTATATTGTAAATTCTGATTATAATATGGATCTGATGAAAATAATTTATCCTGTGCTTTTTCAAGTTCATCCTTTATATCAGGATATTTTTTACTTATGGCAAAATAATATTCCGAATCATCTATCTTTATAATAGGAATAAATTGATTATTTTCAGAAGTTTCTGTATCAAGTATTGCATCGTACTTTCCTGACATAAGCCCCGATTTAAGTTCATTGTATCCATCTGCTGCTATCACTTCAGCATTTATGCCGTTAAGTATTATCCAATTCCTAAGTTTTTCAACCTTGTCGCTTCCAGCATTTATTCCAATTTTTTTATTATCAAAACTCTTTATATTATCCGCTGTTATGTCGTCATTATCACCTTTTACATATATATAATATCCCTCCGTACCCATAGGTTTTTGTGAAAAATACATTTGTGTACTTCTCGCAAAACTATAAGATACACCACATAATATATCTAGCTCTCCCTCACTTAAAAGCTCAAATAATTCACTCCACTCTCCATAAACATACTTATATGTCCACCCTGTATATGACGCAATATCCTGCAGATAATCATATCCATAGCCTGTTTTATACTCCGAATCCTGCCCTACTGTGTCACTTGAAATCATTTTTGAAGAATTGGCAAAGCCAACCCTTATCTCCCGCTCTTCTGCTTTTGCGGCTGAAACCGGCAACAATATCATTATCAGACAAAAAAATAAAATATATAAATTAAGTTTTTTATGCATTTCATATAAAAAAGTTTTCATATTAACCCTCACTTCTGCAAACATTTTTTGTGTATAGTATGAAAATTTTTATTTTCGTACCGACTACATATAATTCATAATAATTATGTTTATTCTCTCATATCAACAAAAATATTGCAAGTAACAAAGCTGCTTTCTTTTTGCCCCGACGCCACTCTGTATTACTAGTACACTAGCATTTTCCTATACATTAAAAAGGCGGCATATATTATTTTTAATATGCCACCTTTTATTACACTAAATATAAATGCTTAATCATTTTCCCGGTCAAAATATATTTTGAACTTTATATTTTAATTACAGATTATTCATAATATCCGTTAAGATAAGTTCTTTTGTAAGATGATTTTTCTTAAGCATCTCATCAACATCATATCTGTCTGGAAATTCTTTCTTAAGTCCGAAGTTTAATACCTTTACAACTGAGTCTCCATAAAATCTCGCTATCTTTTCTCCGAAACCGCCGTCTAAAATTCCGTCTTCTATCGTAACGACTACATCATGCTCTTTTTTAAGTTCCTCAAGCATTTGTTCGTCTGTTCCCGTAATGTAATAAGGATTTATGACCGTAGGCTTAACACCTGTTTTTTTCTCAAATTCAGCCGCTGCCTCAACGGCAAGAGAATAGAATGTTCCAAGTCCGATAAATGCAACTTTCTTTCCCTGCTGTGTCATTTCATATTTGTTTAATACAGAGAAATCTTTTGTTATCCGCTTTCCGTCAGATACCATTTCTCCTCCCGGAAGCTTGATTGCTACAGGATGTTCTGTCTGCTCTATACTCCAGTCAAGCATTGCGAGATATTCTTCCTTTGTTGTCGGTGCAAGATAAACAAGATTTGGTATATTGCTAAGCATTGGTATGTCATAAAGTCCAAGATGAGTCACATCATTCATTCCATATACCGAACCTGAGAAAGTAACTATAGTTGCAGGACTGTTGTTGATACATATATCCTGTGAAATCTGATCATATGCACGCTGTACGAAAGTGCTGTAAACACCCCATACCGGTCTGCCGCCGTTTACTGCTATTCCTGAGGCTATGGCTGCGGCTGTTTCCTCAGCAATACCAACATCCATAAACTGTTTTCCTGCTTCGTCCCTCTTGTCCTTAGTAAAACCAAGTACCGTAGGTGTTGCTGATGTTATGGCAACAACCGACTTATCCTGTTTCATCTTCTTAAGCAGATAGTCAGCAGTAACACTGGAATAATCTTCAACCTCCATCTCACCGAGAGGCTTGCCTGTTTCTATATCAAACGGGCCATTGTAATGCCATTCTTCCTTATGCTCCTCAGCCGGCTTATAACCTTTACCCTTGAGTGTATTTATATGTACAACAACAGGCTTTTTACTGTCCTTAACTTTTGTGAATGCATCTATAAGTGCTCTTACATTGTTTCCCTCATTTACATAGACATAATCAAGTCCCATTGCTTTAAATAAGTTACACTCTGCCTTTCCGTCAGTTTCACGAAGTTTTTTAAGATTTTTATACATTCCGCCATGGTTTTCTGCTATAGACATATCATTATCATTTACAACGATAATAAAGTTCCCATCTAATTCAGCAGCATAATCAAGCCCCTCTAATGCCTCACCACCGCTTAGAGAGCCATCACCTATAACGGCTATAACATTTCCGTCTTCACCCTTTAAATTTCTTGCCTTTGCAAGACCGGATGCAAGACTGATGGAAGTTGATGTATGACCTATTGTAAAAAAGTCATGTTCACTTTCATGAGGATTGCTATATCCTGAAACATCATCATATTTATCTTCATAAAGATATGCATCTTTTCTGCCTGTAAGCATCTTATGCGGATATGTCTGATGAGATACATCATATACTATCTTGTCCTTTGGCGAGTCAAAAACATAATGAAGTGCTATCGTTGTTTCAATCATTCCGAAGTTTGGTCCAAAATGACCACCGTGAATACTTGCCCTCTTTAAAAGTGCATTTCTCATCTCTGCGGCAAGCTTTATCATCTCATCGTCAGTTAATTTTTTTACATCTTCAGGTCCGTTTATTTTTTCTAAATACATATTTTTCCTCCTAAGCTGATATTTTCATGCTAACGAAAGTATAATACCTAAAGTTACCTTTAGGTCAAGACCTAAATTTATTAAATTATTATGATGTTAGGGTCAAAAGTAGATAGCAATGCATATAAATATGCATTGCTATCTTAGATTACTCTTCATCTTTCTTTAATTTATTGTATGTCTTTTCACGGAATTTCTGGCTCTCTATAATAAATCTCTCATGTGTTCCTTTTCCGATAAGACCTTTTTCATCAGATGCCTCTACCTTGAACACAAGTCTTCTTCCGTCTACCTCGATAAGTTCAGTATCACACTCTACTTTCATTCCGACTGGTGATGCAGCAATATGCTCTATATCTACTTTTGTTCCGACTGTTCCACATCCCTCATTAAGATATGGCAAAACACTTTTATATGCTGTATTTTCCATAAGTGCAAGCATGGCAGGAGTTGCGAATACATCCATTACCCCACTGCCCATTTTCTCAGCCGAAAGTGCTGCTGTTACCACTATTTCTCCATGTCCTTTAATTCCCTTTTTAACCATTGTTATGTCCTCCTTATTTATCTTATGTCCTCTCAGTATCCAGTGTAGTGACATGTTCATATTCAGCCAAATGACTTGCTTGAATTTACATTTGCTGCGTTGTCATCAATCGCCGTAGCCCGCTACGGCTCATTCTTCCGCATCATTTGACTAAATAGCAACATGCCATTACACTAGTCAAAACAAAGAATTTCGAGAGTACATATCTTTTCTTTTATTTTTGTGTATATCAAATCTGCATCAGATAGCATAGATAAAAATCCTACATACATGAATTTTTAACACTATCCTCATTTATGAGCAGTCTGCTCATTCAGCCTGCTTCCCGTCTTTGATAAACGGAAACAGTTCCATAAAATAAGGCAGTTCACATACCCAGTCACAAAATGTATGCCACTCCTCAAGTTTATGATTGTGTCTTGCATTATACATTGCTATGGCATTTTCGTATGACATCGTACAGGTTCTCATCTGATGATAACTCTCAGGCAAAAGCTGTATAAGACTGTACCAAAGTGCCTTATCTTTTGTCTCCATATATTTAAGTCTTATTTCTTCAAGTGACTCTACCATAACTTTCATCGTATCAAGTGCCTCGTCAGTCATATGGTCTGTGCTGAAATCAGCAAGTTCAAACGGCTTGCTGTGTATCTTATGCATGGTACTCGTCGAATTTGCCACTGTACCTACCTTGTATGTATCGTACTCTTTCCACCAGTAAATAGGTGCAGTTATATCTACCGAAATAAATATCTGTCTTATAAATTTTCTGTGGTCATTTCCAGCCTGACATAACCTTTTTGCAAGATCGAGGTCATTTAAACCAAAAACAAAGTTTCCATTTTCATCATAACTGCTGTCGCTTCTCGCCCAACTGTTTAACGGATTTCTTGCACCACGCATCGCATTTTCAAAATTCATTACTGCCGTATTATTAAACTTTATCATTTTTTACTCCTTAATTTGTCAAATATATTCAGCTAAAATAAATGTCAGCTCGTAAACTGGTTTCCTCGCTGTTCGTTTCACTCATATATTTTTTTCTCTCTGTTTTGCATACAAGTATGCAACAGAGTTTTAAAAAATATATTCATTTATTTTGCAAATTCTACAATGACGTAATAGCCGCGTTCTGTGTGTTTTATTTCTTTTACGATTCCATCCCTGTCCTCTATTCGCTCGTTTACTTTAAAACAACCGGACATTGCTACCGCCGGCTCTATTATATAACTGTAATTTAATGCTGTTTTCTTTTCGCTTACATGGACACTGTCACCTTCTTTTACAAGACCGGGTCGTTCCATTTTAAATGTCATCTCTCTCATTATATATAAGTTTCCCTTTCTTTATAAATATCTTTTATTTTTGTTTTATCTTTTCAGACAACATCTGAAACTATAAATCCACATTATATAAACCATCCTGAACCATTCATACAGCAATTACACAGAGCATATGTCAGACAGAGTTTCATACAAAACCCTCCATCAGCCTCCCCCGGAGTGTCATATGAATGATGTATATCCTCATACCAGATGTTTCCTGTTTCCAGCCTTCTTACAAGTGTCACATACTGTATATTTTCAGGCTCCATTTCCATAGCCTGTCTTGCCTGTTCAAGTGCGATTATATCATTTCCCAGTCCTACATTTGCCATTGCACTAAGATAATACCACTGTCCATTCTTCTCGTTCATCTGATTAAGAACATTCAGTGCTTCTCTATAATATCTGTTTGCTATATAATTTGAAGCCGCCCTTAAGTGCATATTGTATTCTTCATTTTCACTATCAGATGAACTTGAAAAACCTGTTCCAAAGCCTGAATAATATCCACTATTACCGGCATCACCGTATCCAAAGCCACCTGCATATCCTCCATTTTCACGCTCATCCATTATCTGGTGATATGCCTGCTGGATTTCCTTAAATTTATCTTCTGCCTCTTTTTTATTCGGATTGTTTATGTTGGCATCCGGATGATATTTTCTGCTCAAATTTCTATATGATTTTTTTATTTCTTCCTGTGAAGCCGAACGTGATACCCCAAGTACCTTGTAGGGATCCATCATATTTTCCTCCAATCCGGATTGTCAGTTTTTAAGTTATCCTTATCTGCTGCACTTAATATCCTGTTGTATTTCTGCCACACTCCCGAATATATTATATTATCTAATATTCCGGAATTTTCGACAATAGGCAACCTGTCGTATGCCCTGCCGGCTTTAGACATCATCATTACAAATATATCATGCATATAATCGTCAAATTTTTCCCTTTTCTGCTCCTTTAACCTGATGAGTGGATTGTAACAATCCTTTTTTTCATCTTCATTCATATCTTCATACGCATCGAGAAGATAAATAAATTTTCCAAGATAAAATCCTATCTTTTTAAGAATTTCCGACCATTCATCATTTTTATATTCAAATATTGCCTCACAAATTTTCCCAAAATATCCTGATACCTCATCAAGATCTTGACTCTGTGCTTTTTCAGCCATATACAAACTTGCAAGATTTTCCAAAATTATATTTGTTTTTTCTTCATAGCGTAATGCAATGCTTTTTTCTTTCTTCTTAAGCAATTTTCCATAAACCACTTTAAGAAATTTTTTTTCATCATTCCAATCATCCATGCACTTATAATATGTCATGAGAACATTCATGTCAGCCGCATAATCAATATATTCTGATATGACATAGCGATGCTTTTTTTTAGGATGTGCAACACACCTGCACTCCGACATATCTGCAGGCTCATCCTCATAAAGAGATGAAAGCAGCAATCCCAAAAATGTCATATCATATGTCAGCGATATTTGACCTCTAAGCCCTGCATATTTTTTTAGGCTTTGACATAATCCACAATAAAATTCATGATAATGTTTAAATTCTTTAACTTTTAATTCATCATAATTTGGAATGATATAACCAAACAAGCATATCAGCTCCTTTTTATAAATTCAGTCTTGCATCTCGGACAGGTAATGGCAATACGACCCTTTCCTTTTGGCACTCTTATACTCTGTTTACAATTCGGACACTTATATATGTGATGTGTTCTTCTCTGTACCATATGAGCTTTCTTTCTTGCGGCAAAATTTTTAAACCTGCCGTAATATCTCATAAATGTCTCATTTTCCGCATACCGCTTGTTTATATTTTTTGATAATATCCTGACATAAGCATATACTATCAGAACCAAAGTAACCGTATTAAATATCATACGCACTAATGGAATTCTTATAAACATCTCTAAAACCATAAGTACAACGGCTGCCATCACCAGAAAGTTACTAAACTGATCCACTCCATATCTACCCTGCATAAATCTGGCAATTTTTTCTCTCATAATATCAAGCCCTTTCAAAACGATATGTTAATTACCATACTTCTAATTTGCCCAACATTAAAATCTTATATAATATGTCGGAAAAACCGTTTGTATGACTTTCTATATTATATATTATCGCATTGTGGCTAAAATACAATGTATCTAATTATGAACAATTATTAAATATATATAAACTGTCTTTTCTATTTATAATCATTGCCTGCATATGCAATACAGTGCAAGAACAATCAGCCGTTTTCTCCTTTTTCAATTATACGGTATGCCTGTTTTTCTATATACTCATATGATGTCATATAATTTATGCCATCCTCAGACGGCTCATATTTAATCTCTATCCTATCCCCGACATTCAGTTTTATAAGCTGTTCATTATCCGCAAATGCCTGCTTATATACATCTCCATCCGAATCTTTAACATACACCATTGTTCCATCATCCGTATCAATATATTTCACATCAGACACAACAATATCTTTTGTCTCAGAGAGTTTGTCAACATCACCTGATTTTCCGCTCTTTGCAAGCATCTTTTTATAGTTCGTAAAAACTTCTGTCTGTGATGTTGCCGTTGCGACCATGTTATACTGCGACACATTTACCATAGCGTACATTTTTACAAGTCCGCCGGCATCCTTTAATACCATAATATATGTTGGTACACCTGCAACATTTATAAGACTCGGAAAAGACGCCTTGTATCCCTTTTCCTGCACCTCTCCTTCTGCAGCAGACATTGCCGAATGTTCTTCCGCACCTGATACTTTATAGTATTTTGCCTCGGATGTTCTCTGGTTCATCATAACAAAACCGATATTTGACTGGTCTCCATTCACTGATGTAACACCTGTATAAATCCACACATCATCACCGATTATCTTATAACCAAAATCATCAGTTGTCTGCTTACATCCTTTCTGACCTATCACACTGTTTATATAACCATCTGAAAGCACTCCGTACCAGTTGTATTTTTTCTCAAGCAAATGTCCATTGTAAACATTGTCAACCCAGCTTGGAATATTGTTTATACCATAATAGCGACAATCGCCACTCACCGGATCGCATATTATAACACCATTTACATCCACACCGCCAAACAGACCTATTTTTGCAGTCACCGTCGGACAGATATAATATGGCTTTCCGCTGTCATCAACCTCAAAATTATAACCGCTTATTATCTTGGTCGGATATTTTAGCTGTACATGTCTTTCAAGATTATAATTAAAATAAGCTGACGGAACATACTTCATTCCCTTGTCAAGTGCAACATACTCTGCATTTGAATTTACCGGATTTATCTTTACATATCCAGGTATTCCCTTGCTTCTGTTGTTCCACCATTTAAAGAAACTTGCATATTTAAGTGCAGAAACCTTAAATGGCTTTTTCTCAACACTTATCTGCATATATGCATCCTCCACCTCATACTGGCTTACAACATCTGAGAGTGAGCCAATCTTTCTATTACCAAATATCTTTGCACTCGCCGTATCCATAAGTGCTATATCTGTAATCTGGTCTGTCTCCTCAATATCTTTTGCAAAATCGTAAGTCTTAACTTTAAGCATATTAGAATATGACTTTGCACGGAACAATTTAAGACCTGCCACAGAGCCAATTACAAATATGAGCACAGCCAGAACAGCAAGTGTCCAACAAAGTCTTGTCATAAATGACATCTTTTTTTCCCTAAATGCTTCAACAACATTTGATGACATTGCATTTTTGAGCTGATTTAATGCAAATATGCATCCGAGGGCTATAAATAATACCACCACTGCCCCCCAAAAAGATTCCAGATGAATGTTTATCGCCGGGAAAAAAGCATAATAATATGCCCCAGCCAGCACAATAAGTAAAATCGTCAATATAGCATAAACTTTCTTTTTAATACTCATATCAATATTTTCCTTTTTCTTTTTATTTTTCTTCTTGTCTTTTTTCTTTCCCATACCAATCCTCATTTCTTTCTTTAATTCATTTGAAAAATATCTCATTCCGTAACAAGACTGTCCGTATATAACAAATAATATTAGCCGGTATTTCGTCGCCGCCAGTATTTAATCAGCCTTTTTTGCTGATTTATGTACTGCTGCGAGCGACAGCATAGCGAAAGCGTGCCAGCGGTATTATTTTGTTATATTCTGATAATCATCACAACCTGCATTATATTTTGCAATGCTGAATTAACCGTTAATCCTCTTATCCAGTTTTTTGATAAGTTCGTTCACATCAACCGAATGAACATTACAAGCCTGCCCTATAGTCTCCTTTGCCGAAGACGGACACCCCACGCAGTTCATCCCTACCTCCTTAAAATCCTCTATCGTATCAGGATAAAATCTAAGCAACGCTCCTATAAGTGAATACTCTGTTACAACCATTTTAATCCTCCATTCCAGTTTAAGGTACTCTCGGTATCTCTTTTAGATAAAATAATATAATGATTTGAAAAAAGGGCAAAACTTAAATGTTTCACCCTGGTAATAATCAAAAAGCACGAGACGGGATTCGAACCCGCGACCCTCGCCTTGGCAAGGCGATACTCCACCACTGAGCCACTCGTGCATTTTTAAATATGTAATTGTAAGACTGACTCAAATATCTTTAGATACTCAAATCTCATCTAAAGCACGAGACGGGATTCGAACCCGCGACCCTCGCCTTGGCAAGGCGATACTCCACCACTGAGCCACTCGTGCATTTTTAAATATGTAATTGTAAGACTGACTCAAATATCTTTAGATACTCAAATCTCATCTCAAGCACGAGACGGGATTCGAACCCGCGACCCTCGCCTTGGCAAGGCGATACTCCACCACTGAGCCACTCGTGCATTTTTGAATATGTAATTGTAAGACTAAACTCAAATATCTTTAGATACTCAAATCTTATCTTAAGCACGAGACGGGATTCGAACCCGCGACCCTCGCCTTGGCAAGGCGATACTCCACCACTGAGCCACTCGTGCATTTATCCTGCCTGCGAGCTGTCCGCCGCAAGCAAGATATATATTACATGAAAGTCTTGTGCTTGTCAACACTTTTTTTAATTTTTTTATATTTTTTGTAACAGTTCATCCATAAAAAGATAATTGGCAATACAATGAGCTTGTTCATTGTATGCTAAATTCTCTTTTTATGGCAGAATACCTCTACTTAAAGTATGACACACCTGATTCAAAGATATGCTGGTTCTGGTTTCCAACAATATTTATAGCTACGCTGTCACCTATTCTCTCTGAATGAGCCATCTTTCCAAGCACTCGTCCATCAGGGCTCGTGATACCCTCAATAGCTGCATATGAACCGTTTGGATTGTAATCCTCATCCATTGTAGGAACTCCGTTAAGGTCTACATATCTTGTCGCAACCTGACCGTTTGCAAACAGGTTGTCTATCACATTCTTAGGTGCTACAAAACGACCCTCACCATGTGATGCAGGTATAGCGTAAACTCCGCCAAGTTCTGCTTTCATAAGCCATGGTGATTTGTTTGTGACAACCTTTGTATATACAGACTTAGATATATGACGACCTATGCTGTTTGTAGTGAGCGTAGGTGCATTTTCTGTCTGTGGCTTAATCTCACCAAACGGTACAAGTCCGAGTTTGATAAGAGCCTGGAAACCGTTACAGATACCAAGTGCAAGTCCGTCTCTCTTCTGTAAGAGTTCATGTACCGCTTCCATAATCTTTGGATTTCTAAAAATAGAAGCGATAAACTTAGCTGAACCGTCAGGCTCATCACCTGCACTGAAACCGCCTGAGAACATAAGTATCTGAGACTCTTTTATCGCTGCCTCAAATGCATTTACTGACTCTACTATCTGGCTTTCTGTCATGTTTTTAAATACGACTGTCTTTACATCTGCACCTGCAAGTTCAAATGCTTTTGTTGTGTCATATTCACAGTTTGTACCAGGGAATACCGGTATAAATACCTTAGGTCTTGCAACCTTGTTCTTTGCCGTGTAAACAGTTTTTGCATCGAAAAGTTTGTCCTCAAGTTCAATCTGTTCAACATCTGAGCGTGTAGGGAATACACTCTCAAGTTTGCCTGTCCAGTTCTCAAGTGCTTCTTTCATTGAAATTACTGCATCACCATATACAAATTCGGCATCGTCTGTTACAAGAGCAATCTTCTTGTACTCTGCCATAATCTTATCAAGGTCATCTGCTGACACTTCAGCTATGATAGAACCATATTCTTTAGCGAATAATTCGTCCCTGTCTACACTCTCGTCAATCTTTACTCCAAGTCCGTTACCAAATGCCATCTTGCTGACAGCCTCACAGATACCGCCGAAACCTACGGCATATGCTGAAACAATAACTTTTGATTTTATCATATCTGTTATCTTTGAGTAGAGTGACATAAGTTTATCATAAACAGGAAGTGAGTATTTGTCTTTTTCAATATCAAATTTAACTAATACATTTCCGGCTTTCTTAAGTTCAGGTGATACTACATCCCCGGTCTTTGCAATATCAACGGCAAATGAGCAGAGTGTCGGAGGCACATCAATATCATTGAATGTTCCTGACATACTGTCCTTACCGCCTATTGAAGGAAGTCCGAGTTTTATCTGTGCATCATATGCACCTAAGAGTGCTGCCATAGGCTCACCCCAGCGTTTTGGATCTTCTCCAAGTCTTCTGAAATATTCCTGGAATGTAAATCTTATCTTACTGTAATCTCCACCTGCCGCAACAATCTTTGCAACAGAAGAAATAACCGCATATACAGAACCGTGATATGGACTCCAGCTTGCAAGATATGGGTCAAGTCCGTAACTCATCATCGTAACAGTATCGCATTTGCCCTCTGACATAGGAAGTTTTGCGACCATAGACTGAGTCGGTGTAAGCTGATATTTTCCGCCATATGGCATATATACGCTCGCTGCACCGATAGAACTGTCAAACATCTCAACAAGCCCTTTCTGTGAGCATACATTTAAGTCTGATAATGTATCAAGCCATGCTTTCTTTACATCTGTTGTATCTTTCTTTTCATCAAAATAGTTTGCTTTCTCATCAGGCATAGTTACAACTACATCTGTCTCCTGGTGTGCACCGTTCGTATCAAGGAATGCTCTTGAAAGGTCTACGATAACCTTATCTCTCCATGAAAGCACAAGTCTAGGTTCTTCTGTAACCTCGGCAACTGCCACTGCCTCAAGATTTTCTTCCTCGGCATACTTAAGCATCTTGTCAACATCTTTACTGTCAACTACAACTGCCATACGCTCCTGTGACTCTGAAATTGCAAGTTCTGTTCCGTCAAGACCGGCATACTTCTTTGGTACCTTGTCAAGATTTACTTTAAGTCCGTCTGCAAGTTCTCCGATAGCTACTGAAACTCCACCGGCACCAAAGTCATTACACTTTTTGATGATAGAACTTACTTCTTCTCTTCTGAAAAGACGCTGAATCTTTCTCTCTGTAGGTGCATTACCTTTCTGAACTTCTGCTCCACATACATCAATAGACTTTGTAGTATGTGCCTTTGAAGAACCTGTAGCACCACCGATACCATCACGACCTGTACGACCTCCGAGAAGAATGATAATATCTCCCGGATCAGAATTTTCACGGATAACATTGCGTCTTGGAGCAGCACCCATAACGGCACCTATCTCCATTCTCTTTGCAACATAGTTCGGATGATATATCTCATTTACAAGACCTGTTGCAAGTCCTATCTGGTTTCCGTATGAACTGTATCCCTTTGCGGCACCCGTTACTATCTTTCGCTGTGGAAGTTTTCCCGGAAGTGTATCTTTCATAGATACCGTAGGGTCTGCCGCACCTGTCACACGCATAGCCTGATATACATAACCACGGCCTGAAAGCGGATCACGGATAGCACCGCCAAGACAAGTAGCTGCACCACCGAAAGGCTCTATCTCTGTCGGATGGTTGTGTGTCTCATTTTTAAAGAAGATAAGCCACTCTTCAGTTTTTCCGTCTATTTCAACAGGAACTACTATAGAGCAGGCATTTATCTCATCTGACTCCTCCATATCATCGAGTTTTCCGTCAGCTTTGAGTTTACGCATACCCATAAGTGCAATATCCATAAGCGAAACATATTTGTCAGGTCTGTCCTTGAAAAGTTCTTTTCTTGCAGCTTCATACATCTCATAAGATGCTTCGATAGGTGCATTGTAATAACCATCCTCAAACTTAACATTCTTAAGTTCTGTCTGGAATGTTGTATGACGGCAATGGTCTGACCAATATGTATCAAGTACACGAATCTCCGTAACGGAAGGCTCTCTGTTTTCCTCATTTTTAAAGTAATTTTGAATATGCAGGAAATCTTTAAATGTCATTGCAAGATTAAGAGACTCGTATAATTTCTTAAGTTCGTCCTCAGACATCTGTCTGAAACCGTCAAATATAGCAACATCCGCCGGCTCATCAAATTCCTGTACAAGTGTCTCAGGAATATTTTCTGAAGCCTCCCTTGAATCTACAGGGTTGATACAATACTCTTTAATCTTCTCTTTATCCTGGTCATCTATATCTCCCTCAAAAACATAAGTCGTTGCTGAACGGATAACGGGATTTTCTTTCTCGTTTAAAAGTTTAACACACTGTTCTGCCGAATCTGCTCTCTGGTCAAACTGACCCGGAAGATATTCAACTGAAAACACAAAACTTCCGTTAGCTTTTTTAAATTCATTCTCATAGCAGTTATCAACTGGCGGCTCAGAAAATACTGTTCCAAGAGCCTGCTTATAAGTTGCATCACTAAGATTTTCAACATCATAGCGAATAAGTACCCTGACATTATTAATACTCTTTATACCAAGATAACGCTTTACTTCTTCTTTAAGTTCCTTTGCATGTACTGCATATGGCTGTTTCTTTTCAACATAAATCCTTCTTACACTTCCCATTGCGGTGCCTCCATTTCATTTATATGTTTGTATGCTCTGACATTTATCTGTACATAGTACAGACACCATGCTGCTGTTTGCACCTGCGGTGTTTACAGCAACAATAGTGGTCCTTTAATTACATAATAAAATTACTTTGATGATTTGCTGCTTCCTGATGACTTACTTGTCGATTTCTTTGATGACGATTTAGACGATGATTTCTTTGACGATGATTTCTTTGATGATGACTCCTTCATCTTCTGAAGATCCTCGGCAGTTACTATCTCAGTTGTCATAGAACCTATCTCGACATTGTTCCATACACTTGCATTTACTTTAATCTTATAAGATTCTTTAAGTTTGTTAAGCCACTCTGTATATTTTTCTGTCTGTGCAGATTTAACTGCATCATCACAGGCTTTCTGATAGCTTGATGTTGAATTGTTATCAATCATTTTTACAAATACATAATATCCGGCTTTTTCATCATAGAATACCGGTGAAACAGTTCCGTTCTTCATAGCCTTAACCTTTTTAAGATTTGCAGTTGAAAGATATGACCAGCCTGCCTTTTCTGTAAATTCTGCCTTATCATATTTTACATCTGTCTTATCTTTGCTTCCGATAAGCTTTGTAAAGTCTTTTGCCTTTGCAGCTTTCTTTGCGTATTTGTTTATCTCAGTTTTATATTCCTGTTTCTTTTTTGCAGATACTTTCTTTGTATTTCCACTGCTGTCTGTTTTTGAAAGTGCTACTGCATAATACTGAATATCATACTCTCTGTAATCTTTCTTTGAAATCTTCTTTATAACCGAAGTTTCATCAACCTTTTTGTTTAACTCTTTCTGCCTGTCTGACTTATATCTGTCTGCAAGAATAGTTTTCTCAAATCTCTTTGTAAGTTTTTTCTTTGACATACTAAGACGGAATTTCTGAATCCATGAAAGTCCTTTCATTGCTTTTTTCGCCTGGCTCTCAGCCTTTTTCTCTTCTGCAGAAGTAAGCTTGTAACCGGCTTTTACAGCTTCTTTATAAAGAACCACATATTCTTCTTCATTGTCTAAGATTTCCTGTTTGATACCTATCTTGTTTGACACACTTGATGGTACATTAGAATCACTTCCCTGGTATGATGACTCCCATACTGAAGTTCCCATATATGCCTGATACATCTCATCATAAGGAAGATAATAAGATTCTTTCTCATAAATAGGATACATCATGTCATCCATGGTAACTTTTGTTCCGTTGACCGTAAATGCAACTTCAGGACCTAACTGCTGTATGCCAACACCTATACATAATACAAGTACCAAAACTATACATATGGCACTCAATACGATTGCCTTGACATTTCTGCCTGAACTTACACCTAATTTCTTTTTGCCTGTTGCAGCTTTAACAGTAACATTTTCTTTTTTTTCACTGTTATCTTTCTGCTGATTCATAACTTTCTTTGCTGAATTCATTGTTGCTCCTCCAAAAGTATTCTACGCACAAATCACTTTCAAAGTGATAAAACGCTACTTTCTATTCTATCTTAAAAAAAATATAAGTCAAGACTGTAAATGTGATAACTCTTTGAACTTTTACATTTTTCTGCTTTTTTTATTTTTTTTATTGACATTTATGTGATTAATTGATATGATTTACAAGTGTTGTGTATAATATTACATATATGCGGAAGTGCTGGAATTGGCAGACAGGCATGATTCAGGTTCATGTGTCGGCAACGACGTGTGGGTTCAAGTCCCATTTTCCGCATTCATTACTTTTTATTTTTTTATAAGTTTTTACCTCGCCTTATCGGGATTATTACATATTCTCCCGATAGGGCACTTTCTTTTTTATCGCAGCAAAAGAGGTTTTAACATTCAGTTAGTTTGTTCATTATATGCTGAATTTTCTTTTCAACAACCAAAAAGGGCTGTCCTTAGGACAACCCTTTTAAATTTTTTCGCTATTTCACTTTGATAAGTGCACTTTAAAAGACAATCTTTATTATTTAACGATTTCTTTAACCTTAGCAGCTTTACCAACTCTGTCACGAAGATATAATAATTTAGCACGTCTTGCCTTACCTCTGCGTACTACTTCAATCTTGTCAATGATTGGTGAATGAACCGGCCAAGTTTTCTCTACACCTACACCATTAGAGAACTTTCTAACTGTAAATGTCTCTCTCGCTCCACCATTCTGTCTCTTAAGTACTGTACCCTCGAATACCTGGATACGCTCTCTTGAGCCCTCAATAACTTTAGCATAAACTTTAACAGTATCACCTACTCTAAAGTCTGCTACTTCTGACTTTAACTGTGCATCTTCGATTGCTTTAATAATATCGTTCATTTTGTGACCTCCTTAATTATTTTGACATTCTTAATACTTCTGTGTAATATCTACAACCGTAACAGAGGAATATCTCTATTCACAAACAACATTCAATATTTTATCACAGCTTATCATCTATTGCAAGCATTTTTTAAATTTTTATCCTGCATCAATCTGACTGTCACTTAAACAGTTCTAATATCTCATCTTTTGTCAGATTGTTCACGAACAGTTCATCAGCTTCGATAACCGAGTCAGACAACACTTTTTTCCTCTTTTGAAGCTCGTATATTTTTTCTTCTATTGAGTCTTTTGTCACATACTTTATTACCTGGACTTTTCTCTTTTGTCCTATCCTGTATGCCCTGTCTGTTGCCTGTTCCTCAACAGCCGGATTCCACCACGGGTCAAAATGTATAACGGTGTCCGCACCTGTAAGGTTTAAACCGGTTCCACCGGCCTTTAAGGAAATCAAAAATACCTTGACTTCTCCACGGTTAAATTCCTTTACATATTTTTTTCTTTCCTCCGGTTTTGTCGCACCGACAAGATAAAAATATGGTATCTCACTTTTTCTCAGTTCATCCGCAATAATCGAAAGCATTGAAGTAAACTGCGAGAATATGATAACACTGTGTCCACCCTCTATTATATCGGGAAGCTGTTCCATAAGAAGCTCAAGCTTACCGCTGCCGCCATGATAATTTTCAATAAATGTACCCGGATGACAGCATATCTGTCTAAGCCTTGTCAATGCCGCAAGTACCTGTATCCTGTCCTTTCCGCTCTGAATATCAGAGTTATCCATTATCTCACTCTGAATCCTTGACAGATAAGAACCATATATCTTTTTCTGTTTTGCAGTCATCTCAGATATACGTTTTGTTTCTATCTTATCAGGAAGATCCTTAAGCACATCTTTCTTCATTCTTCTGAGTATAAAAGGCTGTATGCGTCTTTTTAACTCCTGCATCCTGCTCTCATTTTTTTCTTTGAGAATAGGCTTTTCATAATGCTCGGCAAACTTTGAATATCTTGACAAAAATCCCGGCATTATAAAATCAAAGATAGACCACAGCTCTGACAATGTATTTTCGATAGGAGTTCCGGTAAGTGCAAATCTATGCTCTGCAACAACTGATTTTACAGCTTTTGCTCCAAGTGAAGCCGGATTTTTTATAAACTGTGCTTCATCGATAAACATATTGTCATATCTTATGTCTTTGAAAAAATCTGCATCTTTCCTTATAAGAGGATATGTTGTTATCCACACATCATAATCATCCCTGTCCTCACACAGAAGTCTTTTTCTCTCCTCTGGGTCGCCGCTTATTATCCTTGTCCTTATATGAGGAGCGAACTTTTCAAACTCCTCCTGCCAGTTGTATGACAGAGATGTAGGGCATACGATAAGCGATTTACTTCCGGGTTCAGAACATATATATACTATGGTCTGTAAAGTCTTTCCAAGTCCCATATCGTCTGCAAGAATACCTCCCATACTATATCTTGCAAGATTTTTAAGCCATCTGTAGCCGACCACCTGGTACTCTCTCATTTTTGCCTGAACACATTCAGGCACTTCATACTCACTAACACCCGGATTCTTTATCTCCCGAATCAGTTTTTTAAATCCATCGTCTCTCTCCACGCACTGGCTGTCAGGCATTATTTCATCTATATACACCGCTGCATTTTCCTGGAATTTCAAAATCCCGTTGCTATCCCCAACGCTGTTTTCAACCAGCCATTCAATCGTCTTTTTCTGTTTATCATCCTCAAGGCTTATAAATGCACCATTTTTTAAGCGGTAATACTTTTTCTTAAGATGAACAGCCCTAAAAAATTCTTCCAATTCATCCTTTGGCACCTGCGAATATTCCATATCCATTTCGAGCAGGTTTATATCAGTATTAAGTCTTATGTTCGCTGACATATGGCCTATCTTTTTAACATTTATGTTTTTATATTCTTTTGAGTAAAATACTTCAAAATTATCGGTCAGTATGCTTCTGTTGTCAGTCATCATACTGAAAATATCTTCCTCATTCCTCAATATAAAAGAACTGTCATTTATCTTAAAATTAAGGTCATATAAAACTCTTGTAAGTCTTTCTTCCTCCTCTTTATCACGGACAAGAATATATTTTCCCGAATAATTTTCTTCAAGCGGATTTATTGCATAATCGCCATACTGAAATTTGACTACCGCCGTAACCGATACTTTTTTTCTGTTGTGATATATATCAAGATAAAGTTTTGGAACAAGCGGTTCAACTATATACATATCTTTAATCTCATCCGGCACATTAATATTCATATGTTTTTTTACTACCGGAAGGACTTTTTCAATAAACCCGTTCTTATTGTCACTTCTAAACTCTATCTCTTTGCCGTTCTGCATAAAGAGTGGCACATAAAACGGCAACAGGCAGCTTACAAACTCTTTTTCAGGCAGATAAAGTGCATTATCATAAAAAAGTATGCTTCCGTCCTCACACAAAGAAATCAGTTTATTGTCAGCAGATTTTTTTAAAGTCAGCATATTATCGTCTAACAGCATATCTATTGACAATTCCGGATTCCCCTTTACTATATTTATGTTTTTAAACTCTTTTCCAAAAATATTTATGTCACACTCAATGTTCTCTGAAAGGTCGAGAAGCTTTTGCAGCATCTTTTTTGACAATATAAGTTCCTGCCGCTTAAAAAGACTTGAATAATATGTCTTTCCAAGTGTCTCCTGTATCTCATATATATCCGTAAGATAATCAAGTATCTTTGCTGAGTTTTCCTCAAACGCACTCTCACCCGGCACATAGTGAAACTCCTTGCCGAGTTCTATTGTCTCTTCATTATAATATTCATTTATAAATTTCTTCGTATTTGAAACCTTATACATCTTATGTTCACCGGCTTCAAAACTTACATATGCCCTGGAATTTGTACTTTTCATAAATTCAGGTATAGATATATTTAATTTTAGTTGAAAATAGTTTGGTGTAAGATGGTTATATTCTCTTTTTCTAAAATATTCAACCACATTGTACGCCACTCTGTCTTCTTCGTTGAAATTAACTTTTGCATTTTCACGCTGCTGATAGTCAGCAACAAAAAGCATCATAGCTATAACATGCTTACATGCTCCTGACAATTTAACATGCGACGGACAATTACATGAATACTGTATGTCTCCGTCATCCTCAACCGCAACAGTAACTATATACTGGTTACTGCCCTTTACGACTCCTTTATACTGCTTTAAATTGTCATTCCATGTTACATTTGAAACGGCATGAGCAGCATAGTAACGCATTCCCCTGTAATAAACCCTGTCGGAGGACGCATACTGTTTTATTGCCTCCCTTGTTATCTTTCTCATAACACGTCACCTGCCTTTCACCGGAATTATCCTAACAAATGAAATTTATCTGCAACTTTCGCCATTCTTCTTCCCATAGGGAATTCATATAATTCTTTTCTGCTAAGCCCATGCATTTTAAGTACAAGTGCAAAATAAATCGAAACTGCCACGACAAGTGCCGGAAATATCGCTATATATACTTTACTTGTTAGTATCACAAACACTTTATAGACCGCATATGTTGCTATACCCATAACAAATGAAGCAAGCAGCGGAACACAGAATGTCCTTGTAGTTTCCTGTTTGTACTTCATATATTTTGCAACTGACCTTCCATTGAGGAAGCACACTACTAGCGGATATGTGACATTGCCAAGAACAAGTGCATATACTCCAAGACTTGTCCATCTAAGCAGCACATATACGAACACAATATGAATGATAAGTGATACAAGCGAATGAATTACCGGAAGTCCCATTTTATCTATACTCTGTAATACTCCGCTCGTCACGGTTGACAATGCATAAAATATGACACATGATGAACCTATCAGCATCATCATGCTTCCCGTATTTATATCAGATGACGGGAAAAGAAGTGTAATTATAGGTCTTGCAAGAACCGCAAGTCCCATAGCTGACGGAAATGCTATTATCATATTGAACTTTATCGCCATATCTGTTTTTTTTCTGGCATCTGCCATATCTCCCGCCGCCACCGATGATACAAGATTTGGTATCATTGAGGACGCTATCGCAGTAGAAACAGCAATAGGCACACTTACAAGCAGTCTGTATTTTGTACTGTATATTCCCTGTAATGTCTTAACCACTTTATCAGAATATCCAAGTGTTCCCATTACATTGTTAAAGATGGTCACATCTATTATTCCGCTTAACTGATAAACCGTCTGACTGAGTATTATAGGCACGACCGTCACAAAAATTATTTTGTATGTCTGAACAAGAGACTCTCCTGTTGTAACCCTGTCCCTTTTTGCCTGCTTTCTCATAACCGGACGATACATCATATATATAAATAAGAGTATTATAAGTGCCGTCACTGCACCTATACAGGTTCCGAGTGTTCCACCGGCAGCTCCCCATGCCGGCAGCTTTGGCGATGCACTGTGTGCACGCATAAAGAAATATGCTGCACCGACACTTACAAATGCATTTACAACCTGTTCAAATATCTGCGATATTGCTGTCGGAAGCATAGTCCTGTGCCCCTGGAAAAGACCTCTGAACACACCCATTACCGCAACTATAAATATTGTAGGAGCCAAAACCCTGAGAGGTACAGCTATACCACTGTATTTAGAAAAGAATTTTGCCTCTATCCAGTCTGCTCCGAAATATACAAATAATGCCGCTATTCCGCCGGTACATATCGAAACTGTCATAGAACATCTGAATATTTTATATGCACTTTTATAACGCTTCTGAGAGATTTTTGCCGAAACCATTTTTGAAACAGCCATAGGCATACCATATGATGAAATTATCAAAAGAATATTGTATATCTCAAAAGCCGCTGAATATACACCATTTCCCTCATCTCCGATTATATTTGCCATCGGTATCCTATATATCATACCTATAAGTCTTACAAGTATTGACGCAACTGCCAAAATACTTCCCTGTTTAAGAAATCCGCTTGCCACTTTATTGTTCTTACTTGTTTCCATTACTGTTTTCCCCTTTAACAATCTCTTTTTATCCCAAGTGCATTAAGAATTTCTTCCTGTTTTTTCTCCATGACAATGCGTTCTTCATCTTCCATATGGTCATATCCGAGAAGGTGAAGCATACTATGTGCCGTCAAAAAACACATTTCTCTTTTTATAGAATGACCGTAATTTTCTGCCTGTTCAAAAGCCCTCTCTACAGATATGACAATATCGCCAAGCAATAGTTCACCGCTTTCAGGATTAAAATACATTGCAAGTGCATCGTCACTTTCAAGGATTCCATAGTCAGCCGGTGCCTCATAATCAACCATAGGAAATGAAAGTACATCCGTAGGAACATCCAGTTCCCTAAACTCCCTGTTGATATTTCTTATTCCCTCATTGTCAGTGAAAGTCACATTTACTTCGCACTCATATGGACATTTTTCAAGTTCTAAAGCCTTTTCTATAACCTGCCTGAGTACATTTTCATAATCGAAACCAATATCAAGTTCCTGTTCGTCTTCCATTAATATAGTCATTTATTCCTCCGCTATCATTATCTTATACTTGCGATTTTTACATAATGTTTTCATATACTTTCTTTAATTTCTTTAACTCGTCATCACTAATATCACATTCTGAAAGATTGCCTTTCTTTAAACGGTTTAGAAATATTCCTTCTATTATCTTTTCTTTTGCAGGCATGGTCTTGTCCGTATTTTTTTCAAAATAATCCACCATTGAGACAATACTGTCTGAAAGCATAACAACCGCCGTTTCTTTATTTTCAGGTTTTTTTCTGTAATTTTGTATGATAAGTCCGGTCAGAGCATTGCAAAAATCATACTTTTCAGCCGTCATTTTTACAAAATCTTCAAATTCATCCTTTTTTATCCTGCCAATCTCGTGATACATTCCTCCGGCTTTTGCAAGAGCACTGTCATATCCCATTTTCTTGGCGACACCTTCTGACATTCTGCCTACTGCCACCGAATGTATATACAGCCTTTCAGAAAAACTCTTAAGCTCTGACATAAGCTCACAGTCCTCGTTCAAAATTTCCTTTGGTATCACCGTTTCTTTGTTTTTTATGCCATAAACTGTACATACACCGGCATTTTCAAGCTGCTCTATGGTATGCCTTACTATGAGTGTTATCAGCACAACAACGACTGCCGATAAAATCTGTATTATCGCATATGCTTTACCGGCACTTATCTTTCGCATATCAAATCCATATCTTACCATGACAAACACAGCAGAAAATACCGGCAGTGACAATCCTGAAAATACAAGTTCCCGCATTGTGTTATCGGCAAACATCAGAACCATAGCTGCCCCGATTATCACATAATACAAAAGTATATTTTTGTCACCCGCATATCCACCCGAATACAATAAATATTGAACAATGCACAAAATATAGCATACTGTTCCGTGCTTCATGCCATCAATAGCTGATATAACTGCAACTGATACCAGCCACAGACAACCTATAAACAGATATTCGTTTATAATGATTAGCAATATCGAAAGGATTATATTAAAAGCATAAAGAACATTTGAATATATATTTTCCTTGTTTCTATTTTTCTCACACCTGAAAATTTCATGCTCATAAAATGATTGCAAAAGTATAATACATATAACAGCCGTCACAATATTTACAAGATTTTGCGTAAAATCCAAACCTTGTATTTTTCCCATCAGGACAGCTTCTAAAAGGATTGCTGCATATATGACACAAAAAACAATTTTACTTCTTGAAAATTTATTTCCTTCTGTTCGTTCTGTGCTCATTTTCTTTTGATTCATTTATCTTCTTTCTTCTTTCCATCTTTTTCTCGTAATCATCATAAGCAGATACAATCTTCTGTACCAAAGGATGTCTCACGACATCTTTATTTGTCAGATAAGCAAATCCTATATCCTCAACTTTTCCAAGTACCTCCAGTGCCTGCTCAAGCCCTGATTTTGTAGTTCCCGGCAAATCTTTCTGCGTAAGATCCCCTGTAATAATGACTTTTGAGCCAAAGCCGATTCGTGTAAGGAACATCTTCATCTGAGCCGGTGTTGTATTCTGGGCTTCGTCAAGTATTATAAATGAATTGTCAAGCGTTCTTCCTCGCATATACGCAAGCGGAGCAACTTCAATAAGACCTTTTTCCGTATTTCTAAGATAGCTTTCTGCACCCATTATCTGATACAAGGCATCATATAACGGTCGTAAATACGGATCCACCTTGCTTTGTAAATCACCCGGCAGAAATCCCAATTTTTCGCCCGCTTCGATAGCCGGTCTTGTAAGGATTATCTTATTGACCTCATCCTTTTTAAAAGCTTCTATCGCCATAGCCATTGCAAGATATGTTTTTCCTGTTCCGGCAGGACCTATTCCAAATACGATCATCTTTTTTCTTATAAGCTCTATATAATTTTTCTGTCCGGATGTCTTAGGCTTTATCGGTTTGCCCTGTATCGTCCTGCACACTATATCTGAGTCAAGTTCAACAACCTCGCCCTCCCTGTTTTCCATCGAAAGTGCAAGTATATAATTAATATTCTGTTCTGTTATGGTATTTCCTCTCTTAGAAAGTTCGAGCAGTTCCATAAGGATGCTCTCTGCCTGCTTTACGCTTGCAGCCTCTCCAACAAGTTTTAAATTTCCATCTCTTGCAACCATAGTCACATTAAGATTTTTTTCTATCTTTTTTATATTTGAATCAAAATTTCCAAATATATTTCTCTCATGTTCAGCCGGTATTTCCAGAACTGTTTCCATTATTGCCATTTTTCATATTCCTTTTTTGTCTGATTTTCTCATAATGCGTCTGTCTTTTAAGCCACACGAGTTTTCCCGTCGCCTTATATCCCGTACCTTCACTATCAACCATAAAACTGCTGTCAACAAGCTTATACCCTATTTTTTCTTTTTTGCAGATATAATCTTTATATTTATATTTAAGCTCTGCTGCAGCTTCATCAGGTGAATATTTTTTCCTGACATATGCATATTTTGCAAATGTCACTCTCCGAAACGAAACAGGAAATCTTTTTGTCAAAAAAGGGCATACGCATCCACCATCATAAAGTATAGCACATTTTTTTGAAGTTTCCAAATCATTTAATGGATTATGTATAAAAAAATCCTTTTTAAATGCAGTTATCTTATAAACAACCTTTTTTCTGCCGGTATATTCCTTTATTTTCTGCACTCTTTTATAATAATCCGTATATAGTTCTTCATTTTTAAGCAAAACTATACCATCTGCTCTTACCTTTAACTTTCTTATCACTTCATCATTATCTCCGACAACCGGCACTATCCCTGATATGAGCACTTTTCCCTTTTTTACTTTTTTGCCTTTTCTTACTTTAGCAGTTCCCGCACTTGTAACTATTGAAATAACTTTTCCATCATCCGACGCGACCAGATCCGCCGGTTTCTTCTTTGTTATAATCTTATCCTTTGTCATTTCCCTTACATTTACTAAAAGCCTGCTTCCTTTCTTGTTGACTGACACCCAGCCTATGCCATCATAATGCTTTCTTATCTGTTTCTCTATCTTTTCATGGTCGATATTTCCACCATACATCCCACAGTAAATATTCTTAGTATCGAGATAATCTACTATATTTTCCTCTGTATAATAGCTTTGTCCACTTATCTCTATACCCCATATCCGTGACGAAAACACTATCAGCATAATAAAAAAAATGGCAATTCCCATAACCATATTTATATTTTTCTTTGCTGCCGTCAAAAGAAAAGGAAAACCTATTCTCCTGTAAACTCTTGGAAACACATGACATTTCTTTGCTATATGATGTAATTTCCAAAAATCCGAAAGCCTTATGCAAAACCATATTATTCCTTTTTCACGATCTGCTCTTATATTCCATATCTCAATCCCGTTATTCCTGCAAAGGTTTATAAACCTTCTTGACTCACCGTATTCCATGTAAACATTTAAAAACCCAAATATCCATCCGGTTATTTTATGTACCATACAACTCCTCATTTCTGCATTTTTTGTTTTTCATAAGACTTTTAGTGATATTCTATTGAGCTTATATTTCCCAGAACACACATCTCATCTTCCCTGAAATAAGCTATAACAAGCCTGCTTCCTTTTACATATATCTTTTTCTGCTTTGTCTGAATTTTTATGCTCTCCTCTGTATATTCTATGATGCTCCGGTAATTATCTATACATAATCTGTTATTGCCGTATGCCAGAAGCATCGGTGCTTTTGCTATTATATCCTGCGGTATGTCAAATCGTTCAGAAAGTCTTTTTGATACTACAGGCTCTCTCGCCTCCGGCTTTGTCTGCATTTTATTTCCATGTTTATGTTTATGCATGATAAGCCTCCTGCATACACTAATCTTATATTATTTATATGCAGCAGCTTCGTATTCGGTCACACACATCACAAACCTCCTATTTCCATTTTACTTGCTATAATATGCCAAATAATATATAATAATGCAAAGTTCAAAATAAAATAAAACATTGAAACAGTACACCAGGCAAAATCGGTGAACAAAACAGAAACGAGGAGCATTATGCGTGAAAAAGAAAAATACAACCGCGAAATACTTGATCTTATTCGCAGTATGCAGAATATAGATTTTATCACACCTGAGGACATTCCAAACATAGACCTCTATATGGATCAGGTGACTACTTTCATGGATGAACATCTCGTATCTTCCAAGAGATTTGACGACGATAAGATACTCACAAAGACCATGATAAACAATTATACCAAAAATAATCTCCTGCCTCCACCAAATAAAAAGAAATACTCCAAAGAACATATGCTTCTTCTGATATATATATATTATTTTAAAAATTTTCTTGCCATAAATGATATAAAGGATATATTAGACCCGGTAAGCAATCTCTTTTTTGACGGAAACGGTTCAAAAAAGATGGATGACATATATTCAGATATTGTAAATCTCATACTTGAAAACATGGATTCACAGCTTAGGGATATAATTAGAAAATCAAACAAATCAAATAAATTGTACTCCGAATTAAGTGACGAAGATGAGAAAAAGACTCTCTCAAAATTTGCTTTCATATGTATGCTGAGTTTTGATGTATGGGTCAAAAAAACTATTATTGAAAATCTTGTCGATGATACACTTGGCAAGAAAAAAAATACTGTTTCGTCAAACTCCTCAAACACAAAAGCCAAAAAAAACAAATAAACAGATTAAAAAACTCCAAAAAACATCTGTGATAATATTTATCACAGATGTTTTTTGGAGTTTAATTTTATGTGCAGCCTATATTTTATCACACGGGTACAACATTCATCACAATCCGCTTTGCGTTCTTCCAGTGGTGGTTTATCCCTGTTCAAGTTCTAGCCGAAGCTGAACTTCGTCCTCGGCTTCAAGTTTAAAATCTTCGATTTTTTCCGGATTTACAACCGGAAGATCTTCAAGAGACTCAATTCCAAAATTTCTCAAAAATTCTTCCGTAGTTGCAAAAAGAATAGGTTTTCCCGGAGCATCAAGCCTGCCCGCTTCGCACACGAGATTATATTCAACAAGTTTATTTACGGCATGATCGGTCTTTACCCCTCTTATATGCTCTATCTCCATCTTTGTAACAGGCTGTTTGTATGCTATAATAGATAAAGTTTCCAATAAAACATCAGTGAGCACATGTTTTTTCGGTACATGAGCTATACGGACAAGTGATTCATATGTCTCAGGTTTTGAACACATTTGAAAAGCTCCGTCAAGTTCTATTATCTGTATTCCTCTGTTTCTCTCTGAATAATTGTCCATCATATTATGTATAACTTTGCGGCAGGTATCTTCATCCTGTCCGGTCGCAAGTGCTATCCTCTCTAGTTCAACTGCCTCACCCATTACAAACAAAATTGCTTCTATATTTGCCTCCAACTCCGGCAAAGTCATTTCTACAGCCATATTATCCCTCATTTCTGCACACATTTTTTACATAATGTGAAATATAACATATTTCACATATATGGATTTTTCGCACCAATCTCCATGCCTGTTAAAGTGCAAACTTACCCTGCACTTGACGGTATATATTCAACATCAGGTGCAAGACTATTGTATGTTATCTTTATATCGTCAAAAATCCTTTCCTGAACGATAAGCAGCTTTCCAACTTTCATAAGCTCAAGTATTCCAAGAAAAGTTACTATCACCATAGTCTTGCCCGGATTTTTCTCAAGCATTGTCCTGAAGCTGAAACTTTTATGTCTCATAGCATACTCCTCGATATAGAGCATCCTGTCCTGCAAACTTACCGTCTCTTTTTTTATCTGCCCAAACTTACTCCTTATAGGGTCTATCTTGTCTATCTGCTTCTTCATAACATCATTAAATATGCTGCGAAGCCTTGCCAGAGTAACATCTCCTAAAAGTTCAGATACATCTACTGTCTCCTTATAGTCTGCTATTCCCTTTGGAATCGTAGATTTTTTATAAAGTATTTTTTCTGCGTCCATCTGTTTATCTTTAAGCTCATATGACGCATATTTAAATGTCTTGTATTCCAAAAGTCTTTCGACAAGTTCTGCCCTCGGATCTATCTCTTCTCCGTCCTCATCAACTTGAACCGGAAGAAGCATCTTAGATTTAATCTTAAGAAGTGTTGCCGCCATAACAAGGAAATCACTCATAACATCCATATCATCAGTCTCTGATGCCGACAATATCTCCATATACTGTCTTGTTATCTCTGCGATAGGTATGTCAAAAATATCTATTTTATTTTTTTCTATCAGATGTAATAACAGATCAAGAGGTCCGTCAAACACTTCCAGTTTTACAGATATACTACTCATTTTCTCATATCTCCTTTTAATACTATAGACAGTTTTACTTTTCAGTCACAAAACAGCTATAAACAGCGACAAAAATTTTATAAAACCCATATAGCCTGCATTTATCAGATTAAGGAAAAGCGTCAGGATTAGAAGAAGTTTTATCTGAGTATCAGCTTTTATTATCCCAAGATATATCCTTGCAGATTTTCCGGCTATGATGTGCCCCATATCAAAGGTCGATACCGGAAACAGATTTACGATAAAATAATCAAAACTGAGCATCTGCATATACTGCCAGAACAATATGCCTGCCCTGCGATTTCCGGAACTATTTAGTGCAGCGGCGGCATTTGCGTTTGTACCGTAAATAATGTGAAGCATCTGAACCGACCCGAAAAATATTACTGCAAGAAACACCAGACCGCTTATTCCTATTATAAGATTTGTTTTCTTATCCCTTATCCTGAACATAAACGGCTTAGAAACCGGAACATAGCAGGTAACAGCCAGCACAAGTCCCACTGGGTCTATATAACGCCACAGTTTCCATATTCCTCTGTGTTTTATGATTTGCTTATTGTTTTCTTTTACACGCAGCAGTACAAATATGACAGCCTTAAACAGTTCGTGTAAGACCATCAAAAGTACTGCAGCAACCAGACATATCACAATCTCCAATATCAGTCTTTTCACATTCTACCTTCTTATTTATAATAATCAAACTGAAGGTCATACATTGCAACTGTATCGCCCTCCTCAATTCCCATGGCTTCAAGGTCATCAAGTATTCCGCTTGTTTTAAGGAATTTTTGGAAGAACTGGAAACCTTTCTCAGAATCAAGATTTGTATATCCAAGCATTTTCTCAATACGAGGTCCCTCAACATTGTAAACCTTATTTTTCTCATCATAAGTTACTGTGTATGGTTCATCCTCAAATTCCATCTCATCAAATGAAAATTCTTTTTCAAATACAGTCGGTTCATCAGGCATCTCGTCAAGAAGTGATTTGACATAATAAAGAAGTTCTTTGACACCTTTGCCGCTAACGGCAGATATAGGAAATACTTTTATTCCCTTTGGCTCAAACTCCTCTTTTAGAAGAGAGATAACAGTATCTTCTTCCGTACCGTAAAATACATCACACTTGTTTGCTGCGATAACCTGTGGTCTTTTTATAAGTTCATCATTGTATCTTGCAAGCTCGTTGTTTATTACATTTATATCATTGAGAGGATCCCTGCCCTCTGTCGAAGCTGCATCCACCATATGAATAAAGACCTTTGTTCTCTCGATATGCTTTAAAAACTCGTCACCAAGACCGATTCCGTCTGCCGCACCTTCAATAAGTCCCGGTATATCAGCAATAACAAATCCATCTGCACCCTCAAGATCTACAACACCCAAGATAGGCTGTAATGTAGTGAAATGATAATTTGCAATCTTTGGCTTTGCATTGCTCACTCTTGAAAGAAATGTTGATTTCCCAACATTCGGAAATCCCACAAGTCCCACATCAGCAATAGTCTTTAACTCAAGTATGACCTCAAGCTCCCTCGCAGGTTTTCCCGGCTGTGCATACTTTGGCACCTGCATTGTAGGTGTGGCATAGTTCATATTTCCTTTGCCACCTCTGCCGCCCTTTAATACAATTTCCCTCTCGTGTCCGAAAGACATATCAACAATGACTTTTCCGGTACTTGCTTCCTTTATGACCGTTCCCTCAGGCACTTTGAGGATAATATTCTCACCATCTGCACCATGGCATCTTCTTCTTCCGCCCTGCTCACCGTCTCCGGCACAGAACTTTCTGCGGTGTCTAAAATCATTCAGAGTGTTTATACCTTTGTCCACCTGAAATATAACATCCCCGCCGCGTCCTCCGTCACCTCCGTCAGGTCCTCCGGCGGCAACATAAAGCTCACGCCTGAAACTTACATGACCGTCCCCACCTTTTCCGGAACGAATATATATTTTGGCACTATCTGCAAACATCATTCCACCTTCTTTCTAAAGTAATATCTGCTATTTCAGAATAATTTATATAATAGTATTCTATAATTACGCATAATTTCTATATAATAATCTTTGATTGTATGCTAACATTCTATCTATATAACATTTTTAATGCAATAATATCAAGATGTTTGGATCAAAAGGTATTTTGCCACTAACTAATGTCACGAATTGCTTCATTGCTATCTGCTTTTGACCCTTGCATTATATCAATGTAGTACGATTCTTCTTAACTTTAATTATAACATTTCTCTCTATATAAAACAAAGAGAGACTGTCTTAGAAAGCCTCTCTTTGTATAGGTTTATCAGTTCCGGCAACAGCCGGTTAAATACCGATTATAGACTATTTAGCTTCTACAGGATATACTGAAGCCTGCTTCTTGTCTCTACCTTTTCTCTCGAAACGAACAACACCGTCAACTAATGCGAACAATGTATCATCGCCACCACGACCTACATTAACACCCGGAAGAATCTTTGTTCCACGCTGTCTGTAGATAATGTTACCTGCAAGTACAAACTGACCGTCTGCTCTCTTTGCTCCAAGTCTCTTTGACTCTGAGTCTCTACCATTCTTTGTAGAACCCATTCCTTTTTTATGAGCAAATAACTGAAGGTTCATGTTTAACATAGCCTTACACCTCCTGCTTTCTCTTTTTTCTAATCTTAATATACTTTTTTCCATATTCCGCCTGTATGCCTTCAAGACCAAGTACAAGCGAATTAAGTAACAGTTTAGCAGATTCGCTAACTTTTTCAGATTTTATACCAAATAACACTATGTCTTTTTCCTCATGGACTGCACTGTTAAATTCGTCATCCGTGAATTTTTCAACACTGTTTATCGTGTTTATAACAAGTACGGAAACAGCAGCACAAACTATATCACTGCCATACTCAGCATACTCAGCATGTCCTGTCATACGAAAACCGACATAGTCTCCACTATCATTCTGAAATAATGTCACATCTATCATATACTGTCACCTTTTCATCAACTAAGCGTTGATTTTTTCAATCTTTACCTGTGTGAAAGACTGTCTGTGACCGTTTTTCTTATGATATCCAGATTTTCTCTTATATCTGTAAACGATAACCTTCTTTGCACGGCCTTCCTTAACTACAGAAGCAGTAACTGTTGCGTTTGCTACATCGTCTCCAGCCTTCATAGTTCCATCATTTACAGCAACAACCTGATCAAAAGTAACTGTCTCTCCTGCGGAAACAGCAAGTTTTTCTACGTTAATGATATCACCTTCGGATACTTTGTACTGCTTTCCACCTGTTGCAATAATTGCGTACATAATCGCACCTCCTATTTATCATTACTCGCTAACTTTGGCGTGACAAAAGTCATCTTCAAGGAGCCTCGTCAAGCGGCATCTCATATATCATACATATATTTTTACGGATTGTCAAGCGTTTTTTGAATTTTTTGGATTAAAAAAGTAACCGTTCATTTATTACATTCATAAAAGATTGAACGGTTACTACCTGCCGTCTATCAGCACCTCTTTGTCGCAGTTTAAAAAACAAACTGCAACAGATTTTGGCAATGCTTCGCATCCTAAATTGCCAAAATCCTCACACGAAACTTTTTCTTACGATATTTTCGGTTCCGAAAATATCTACCGTCCATCTATCAACACCTCTTTACCTCTAAACGCAAAACCATAGTGATGAATGTTTTCTTCTTTCACTCCTCTTTTGATAATCTCTGCATCATAGTTTTTGTCCTCTATCTGCTTTAATGCCGCTGCAACTGTCTCCTCAAGCGAACTTTCTTTTCTAGGATTTATTACTTTAAATTCTATTACGATACCCGGATATTTTTCATTTGTTTTGTCTATTGGCTCCAGCATTATGTCATACCGTCCATAGCCGCTTTCACGATTTGAGGTAATGATGTAGTTTTCTGTCTGGTCTACCATAAGTCCTAGTACAAAGCCATGGAAAAAGTTTTCCGGTGCTTTTCTTTCTGAATTATGTTTTCCTGAGTCAAATGAACTAAATGTATTCAATGCTACATCATTCATGTACTCATTCATACTTTCTATATCACCACTTATGAGTGCTCTTATAAACTCATTTGTTTCATGCTTTGCGGGACTGAACCATCTGAGTATCATATCTTCAAACATAAATTGTATTTCCAAATTTGTTAGTGCAAGCGTATATTTGCGTGCTTTCCTTCGATTTCCAACAAGTGGCTCTGCTGATACTACCTTAAGATAGCCGCTCGCAAGCATAAGACTCCACACGGCATCCTCCGAATAATCAAGCTCTGAAAATACTATCTGCTCATTTATTGGTACATCTATTGTTTCTTCTTTAAGAAGGGTTTCCATCATCATCTTTATACATGGACTTCCTTTTTGAACAAGATTATTTATAAGTCCATTTGAACTTGAGTCCGCCCAATAAGTGTTATATTCTTTTTTATCTAAAAAGTTGATTATCGACCACGGATTATAAATATCTTTTTGTTTTCCAAAAATAAAACCATCGTACCATTTTTTTACATCTTCCTTTTCATCCGGCAGCCCCTGTTCATCAAGTGCATTAAACACCTCTTTTTCTGTAAAACCAAATGAAGTTTCATATTTTGTTGACAATGTCGTGACTATTTCAAGATTATTGAGGTCACTAAAAATGCTTTCTTTAGATACTCTCGTAATTCCTGTCATTATTGCTCGCTCTAAATATGGGTTTGTCTTAAAAGTAGAATTAAAAAGACTTCTTGTAAATGCTATAAGTTCCTCCCAATATCCATTTACATATGCTTCCTGCATAGGTGTGTCGTATTCATCAAGAAGTATGATTACTTTTTTTCCATAATAACGGCTGAGATAGTTTGAAAGATTTTTCAATGCCTCCTGTGCCACAGTATCACTCATACCAACGCACACAGATTGATATTGCATTTTTTCATTGGTATTATATATACCACTTTTCATTATATAATCATATTCATTATATATTCTTATAAGCTCATCTTTTATCTTTATAACCGTCTCATTATACTTTACCTGTTTTATTCCCGCAAAACTAAGAAATATCACCGGATATGTCCCCTGCAACTTGCGATACTTTTCATTGTTCCATATTTCAAGACCCTCGAATAAATCCCCTCTGTCCTTGTATTTGTTTGAGAAAAAACATTCAAGCATACTCATGTTTAATGTTTTTCCGAATCGGCGTGGGCGTGTTATAAGCGTTACATTATCCTTATTTTCCCACCACTCTTTTATAAAAGATGTTTTATCTATATAGAAACAATTATCTTTGCGTATTGACTCAAAACTCTGATTTCCTATACTTATAACCTTTGCCATATGCACCCCTCCTGTTTATATTTCAAATCAAACTCCGTATTTAGTAGCTTTATTTTAACATTGAAGTAACTTTATGTAAAGCAGTGCACCGCTATTTATAATTCCTTTAGTAACAGTTCAGCCCCAAAAAAGATAAGTCAATAATACATGAGCTTGCTCAATGTATTATTGACTTGTTTTTTGGGGTGGAACAGCCTTTCAATTATGAAATGAAGTAAACACAAGCTGCATAGCAGCGACTGACAGCTTGCTGGCAAGTTTACGAATGTAATAAATGAGGGGCTGAACTGTTACTTCCTTTAATTTCATCACACTAACAACGATATCCCCCACAGTACAAGTATATGTACCGGATAAAATGCATAAAAGAAATACTTAGGCATTTTTACATCATTTTTTGTGTCATCATATGCCATTATAAACGGTATTGCAAGCACCCCGAATGACTGCATCCTGCCCTGTACAAACATCAAAAAGCAGGTATATAACAAAGCATTTCTTCTGTCATTTCTCTGCATATAAAATATGGCTATTAATAATATTCCCCATATGCTATAGTCTGTTTTTAATACAACCGCAACAAATCCTGCAAGAAATACGAGTGCCATTTTTACTGCAAAACTGTATTCCCATTTTTCTACAAAATACATCATTATCACTCCGAGTAATAATGTCCACATTACATTCTGTTCGCCTACATCTATTAACTTATGTCCAAATGCAAGGTCATATGGTATCTCCGATATAACAGCAAATATCAGCAGATTTATCATATATTTTTCCCTGCTGCGGGTGTGTATAAATCCCTCCACGAGCAAAAAGCATATAATAGGAAATGATATTCTGCCTACCGCTCTGAACGCTTTATATATTATATCGCCCCTCTCCATTAAGAATACACAGCCTATATGATCGATAAGCATTGTCAGTAAAGCTGTTATTTTTAAAAAGTTTCTTCCATATCTTTTGTCCCAGAATGTTTTTTCTGTTGCTACCATTTTTATCCTACTTTCTTTTTTATATTGTTATTTATTTTATAATTTTGTATCTTATGGTTTTGTATTTTATAATATTTTCTGTTATTCTGTTGTTTTCCCTGCAAATACGAAATAAAGTATCAATCCCTGCGCAACATTTTAGTCATAAAAAGATAATTAACAATACAATGCGCTTGTATATGGATATGGTATTATTGATTTTCTTTTTATGACAGATAGCCTTTCATTTTAATCATATATCAATTTCTCAATTTTAAACTCTGATTTTTATTCTTTGTTTTTCATTTTGCAATATCAAATTTAAAATTCGACTTAAATACTTTTTTTAACCCATCCGTTATCGTTATATTTCCATTATCCTCCACGAGTACGGTATCAAATTCATTTTTATGCTCCCGCCAATAATCCAACGCTTTTTCTTTTCCCATGACAAATAATGATGTGGACAATGCATCGGCAAGCGTTCCGTTATCGCTTACTATCGTCACGCTCTTAAGACCTGACTCTGCCGGATACCCTGTTTTAGGGTCTAATATATGATGATATGTCTTTCCGTTCTTTTCAAAATATCTCTCATATCCCCCCGATGTGATGACCGCCTTGTCTTTTACCGATACCACTCCGATATAATCCGATGATTTGTCGGGATTTTCGATTGCTATCTGCCAATCTGTTCCGTCAGTTTTTGTACCGAGTGCCTGAACATTTCCACCAAGCGATACAAGACCGGAAGTCACACCACAATCCTTAAAAATCTGCATTACACGGCTTGAAGTATAGCCTTTTGCTATGCCACCAAGGTCGATTTTCATATTTTTGCCAAGTTTTATACTGCTGCTTTTTTCATCAAATTCTATCTTAGATGAGTCTACATTTTTGAGAAGTTTAGAAATCTCTCTTTTTGACGGCACATTATATTTTTGTGTTGTAAATCCCCACTTTACCATCAGAGGATATATGCTTATGTCAAATGCCCCATTTGTTGTTTTATTTATCTTAAGTGCTTCTGAGACAATGTCTTTTGTGTCTTCCGAAAGTGTACCGCTGCCTGTCTGATTAAGTTTATATATATCACTTTCTTTTTTCTGTGCACTAAGCACCGTTTCAAGCCTGTTTATCTCATCCACTGCTTCATCCACAGCATTTTCAGCATTTTTACCATATGCTGTCACCGTCATATATGTATCCATCGCAAATATGTCTTTTGATGCTTTTTTATTCTCATCACTGTTCTGGCAGGCGGTAAATGCAGCAATACATAATGTGAGTAAAAAAATCCCACCAAGTTTAAAATAAAACTTTCCTACTATCTTATGATATTTTTCTGTTTCATCTGGTGCTGTTTTATTGTATTCATGGCATGATTTTTGTGCTTTAAGTGATAGTTCTGACGGAAATTTTTCATATCCGCTCTTATATACATCCATACTTTTCATTGTCTTAATCACTTCATCTCTATCTGTAGTCATATCTGTACCTCATCTTTCTATTTCCATCCTATTTTATCAACAAATCTTTTAACCGTCTTTTCTATTCCTTATCAAAATCCTTAATAAACTTTTTAGTTTTCTTGTTTTTTCAATTTCATTAACAATCCTCATAGTTTTTTATTATCCTTTTTCAAAATCCTTAACAAACTTTTTATTTTTTTATTTCCTGTCAATATAATAAACAAACCTTTTATCTATTTTCCTCATCATAATTTTTTTCCACCTCCAGAACCTTATTCCTGACCGCCTCATCATAGCCTTTCAATGCCGCAAATGAAGCAAACTGTGCCGCCCTGTCATGTATGCTCATCGGCATATGTTTCTTTGATAAAGGCCTTTCTAAGTCTATTATATCCTCATATTTTTTCCAGTCACCATTTTCAAGCATCATGCCCTGTGACCTCCTATCTGCCTGTTTCTTTCCATAGCCGTCGCACCTTCCTCAAGGTTCATACCTTTTAATATAGCATTTTTGCCGTATTTTTTCTTTACATCTATCATCGCTTTTTGCAATCTCTTTTCTTTTTCAAGCCTTAACTTTTCTTCCTGTTTCTGCTTTTCTAACTCTCCATAATCAGTAAAAAGGTCAAGCTGTTCAAAGTCTTTCTTTTCGACTACATCTTCCTGCCTTATAATGTGATTTGCAACTACATTCATTCGTCTTACAAGAAGGTCTTTATTTATTATATCATCATATAATTTTTCGATATGCTCCATTATAATTTTTGTTGATGAAGTCATTTTTCCGAGATTTGTCGTACCATGTGCGTGCTTTGGTATCTTTCTTCCATATCTGTCTACAGTATATTCGCCTTTGTATTTTTTTCTTATCTCAGGATTTTTCAGATTTTCTATATCATACCCCACTGTAAGCACCATCTGGTCAGTCACAAGATCCTTTTCCACCAAATCAAGTACAAGCATATCTGTCATTTCCATAACGACGAGTTTAGCTTTTTTTGCATCATACGGACAGGTAAGCACCTGCCCCGAACTTATACTGTTGTTCTCAGGTTTATATGCTTTTATATCAGCAATGGTGCATGGTTCATACCCCCACGCATGGTCTATAAGAAGTTCTGCATTTATCCCAAACAATTTATAAAGAAGCTCCTCATTATAAAAATCACCTGCTTTTCCGACAGAACACATCGCCACATCTCCCATTGTGTAAATGCCGCACTCCGCAAGTTTTTTCGCATATCCCCTGCCGACCCGCCAGAAATCAGTTATAGGCTTGTGCGTCCACAATATCCTCCTGTAGCTTATCTCATTTAACTCGGCAATCCTCACACCATCCTCATCGGGTTTGATATGCTTTGCAACTATATCCATTGCGACTTTGCAAAGATAAAGATTTGTTCCAATCCCTGCCGTTGCGGTAATGCCTGTTTCCTTTAAAACTTCCCTGATAAGCATCATGGCAAGTTCTCTCGGTGTTTTTTCATAAGCCTTAAGATAAGATGTGACATCAATAAAAACCTCGTCCACTGAATAGACATGAATATCCTCAGGTGCTATATATTTAAGATAAATATTGTAAATTTTTGTGCTGTACTCCATATAATAAGCCATTCTGGGCTTTGCCACAATATATTCTACCTGCTCTCCTGTAGCCGCCTTTATCTCTTTCACTTTCTGCACAACTTCAAAAAGCCTCGCCCTCCCCGAAATTCCATATGCTTTCAGGGAAGGTGAGACTGCCAGACAAATTGTTTTTTCGGTTCTAGACTCATCAGCTACCACCAGATTTGTCGTAAGAGGATCAAGCCCCCTCTCGACACACTCAACAGATGCATAAAATGATTTTAAATCTATTGCTATATAAATGCTATTATTATTTTTGTCTGATCCGCCTTTATCAAAGCCCTCAAAACTCATCCCCATTTAACACCTCTCTTTTATCAAATTATGCACAGGCAGTCCCGCAATACTGTCACTTTGACACAGCATACAGGTAGTTTTGACCTGATAACATCACAACCTTTTAAAAAACAAACTTACCTTAAATATGTTATCATTAAGTTCTGCTTCTATTTTTCCACCCATATCCTCTGTCATTTCCTTTGCGATTGCCATCCCAAGTCCTGTTGAAGTTTTGCTCCTTACCACATCCGCCTTATAAAACCTCTCAAAAATTCGGGATATATCAATTTCATCAGGTTTTGTCACCTCATTTTGAATTGTAAGTCTTATCTCATTTTTAATTGAGTTTAAACATATCTCAACCTTCTTCTCACCATGTTCCAATACATTTTTTATTATATTTTGCAAAATACGGTGCATCATCTGCTCATTTCCATAAAAATACAATTTTTCTTCGGTCAGCTTCAGCTCAGGTACAATAGCTTTTTTCTCCCACTCGTCAAAATAAGAAAATAATGTTTCCCTGACTATCTCACTCATGTCACATTTGTACAATTTAATATTATAAGTCTTATTCTCCAGTTTTGTAAACATAAATAATTCCTCAAGCATATCTGAAAGAGCTTTTATCCTGCCTTTTATCACTGAAATATACCGTTTGTTTTTCTCCTTATCTTCTGATTCTGACAAAAGCTGAAAATATCCGTCAAGTGATGTAAGCGGAGTTCTTATATCATGTGAAAGATTTGTATATATACATGAAATTTCATTTTCTTTTTTCTTCCACATCACACGCTCAGCCCTGTGATTCTCAAGCATTTCATTAAGTGCAGCTGCAAGTGCTTTTGATCCGCCTGCTTTCACCCGTATCGTTATCAATGCATTACTCCTGTTTTTTTCAATAAAATCAAGCTGAGCGGTGATATCCTTAATCTGACTGCGTAATGTAAAGTACATATATATAAATATACCTAATGTAATAATGAGCATTATAATTATTATTTTTTCCATTTATTTCCGGCTCCTCCCTCCATTAACACAATCAGACATTTTCAAAACTCAGTCGTTCTTTAAATAAGTCAAGCAGATATTCGCAAACAAAAAAACATATACTGAGTTTCACAACCACCTGTATATCATACCATATCTCTCTTTTCCACGCTAATTATTCCCACAAATACGGAAACAATGAAATATACAGCCGCAAATACTATGATGTTCCTTATCTGTGCCATGTCCATATTTGGAAGCATGTTGCCTATTTTTGTTGTAATGAGATATTTTTCCAAAGAAACCTCACGGTTTAAAAGCTTATATATTCCGGCGTCAATTCCCATACACGCCAGCTTGCCCATTCCAAATGACATGCATACCGCTACCGTCATACTGAAAACCCTGCTTTTTGTTATTATTGCGATTGCCGTACAAACGGTTACAAATACATATTGTAACAAAAACTGCGAAATAATAAAAGTAATATATTCGCTAAAGCTGCCTGCCCCAAAATTTCCTTTTGCAATAAACCATATTACTGACTGAACAACCAGCAATATAAGGTCAAACATAAAAATATATATAAATATAGCTGTCAATTTGGAAACAAAAAGCTGCCAGCGGTGTCTGACCTGTCCTCCGATGTTTTTAATATATCCGTTTTTATTTTCACTTAACGCAAATATCATTGTGAAAATAACACTAAAAAAGAGATAGAACCCTGATGACATAAAGCTGCTGTATATCGTTAAAACATTCTGCTCAGTTCCAAGAAGCTGCGAATCATCAACATCTACCCCAAGTTTAACATTCTGATCTTTATCTTCATATACAGTAGTAGCATTGCTGCCCTTTAAATCTGTTTTATCAGCATCAACAACCACAAACAACAGCATGATTGCAACAGATACCATTGCAATTATATTTACAACATAAAACGACCTCATTTTAAACATTTTATATAAATCCATTTTTATTATATTAAACATAATAATCTCCATTTCTGCACAAATTTTGTGTTACACATATTTTGTGTTACACATATTTTTATCTTTTATGCTATATAACTTTGCGTCAGGTATGCACAGACACAAAGCCTGTATAGTAACACTTTTACTTCCCACACCACTGTTTATCAACGGCTTTCTAATCCGCCGTCATATTCAAAAAATAACTTTCAAGTTCTTCCTGATTTACTTTTATCTCTCTCGGACACACTCCTGAATTTACAAGTCTTTCATTTATATAAGCACTCTCCTCAAGTCTTTCATAAATGTAAATATGTGACTTATCAATGACTTCATAATCGTGAACTCCTATTTCATCAAGTGTGACAACTGCCTTTTTAGGCTCATCAAGCACCAGTTCAATACGCTTACTGCACTGCTGCATAAGCTGTTCCTGCGAAAGCTCCTGTAAAAGATTTCCTTTGTGTATTATGCCAAAATCCGTACATACTTTTGAAAGTTCCTCTAATATATGACTTGATATAAGAATGGTAATGTTCCTTTCCTTAGCAAGTCCTGCAAGCATATCCCTGACTTCCACAATTCCCTGCGGATCAAGTCCGTTTATCGGCTCATCAAGTACCAGAAAATCAGGATTTCCAACCATTGCAAGAGCTATGCCAAGACGCTGTTTCATACCAAGAGAAAAATTCTTTGTTTTTTTCTTTCCGACATCTGCCAAGCCTACCATATCAAGAAGCTCAGAAACATATTTTTTATCACTTATCCCAAAAAGCTTTGCCTTTATCATAAGATTGTCATATGCTGACATATTTATATAAAGACCCGGTTCTTCGATAAGACAGCCAACCCTTGACCTAACCTTTGATAAATCCTTTCCCGAATAACCAAACAGCGAATAATCACCGGAAGACGGATTAGCAAGACCACTTATCATTTTTAAAAAAGTGGTCTTACCGGCACCATTCCTCCCAATAAAACCATAGATACCTCCCCGTTTTATATGCATATTGATTTCATCAACTGCCTTATGTTTCCGAAACTGTTTCGTTAATGCGTGTGTTTCTAATAAAATATCACTCATAATAGTTTTTCCTTTCTATTTTTATTTTACAACATTTATTTTAAGAGCCATTTCATAATAAAACGCTAAGAAAAAGTAAAGAAAAAGTAAAGAATTTATATTTTCCCATAAAACAGTAAAATCAAAGCAATAAGCCGTAAATCTGCCGGCTAATGCTTTGATCTGTTTGTTTCTACACATATATTTAGTCCGCAAAGCGGTATCCGATACCCCATACCGTCCGGATAAACTCTTTGTCAGTTATCTTTTTTATCTTTTTTCGTATATTGCTTATATGCACATCGAGTGTTTTTGTTTCGCCCATATATTCCTCCTGCCATGCATATGTAAAAATTGCCTCTTTGCTAAATACTCTTTTGGGATTTTGTGCAAGCAGCCTTAAAATTTCAAACTCCTGCCTGGTGAGCTTTTTAAGTTCCTCTCCCTCTATCCATATCTGATGTGTTTTTATATCCAGTTCAAATCCATCAATTTTTATTTTCTCATCCTCTTTTTCATGTCCTGCATGGCGAAGCTGTATCTTTACCCTCGCAGCTACCTCGTCTATATTAAAAGGCTTTGTAATATAATCGTCTGCTCCGTTTTGCAGAAGATTAAGTTTTTCGTCCATCCCGTCTTTTGCAGTAAGCACGATAACCGGTATATCGCTGTTTTCTCTTATTTTTGCAAGCACCTGTTCTCCCGTCATACCCGGTAGCATAAGGTCTAACAGTATGACCGACGGTTCTTCCCTCTCAAGAAGCAATATGGCTTCAGTCCCCGAAAATGCCTGTCTGCACACATACCCCTCACGCTCAAGAGCCTCTTTCAGCAGATTGTTTATATTTACATCATCCTCCGCTATCAATATATTTTTGCTTTTCAATCTAATAACACCCTTTCCATATATAAATAGTAAATATAACTTGGATTACTATAACTAAAATAAGACCACACAGAAACACGGACAACTCCGCATTTCCATATAGCCTTATTCTAAAACAACTTAAAACAATCCGTCAACCATCTCTTTAGTGACAGTAACGCTCTCCACCTTATCGACCTCTATCTGATAAAGTGTATTTGCCGCAATGTGCTCTGCTGCCTGCTCAAGGTCGCGTATTCCTGTTGTATTTGAGAATTTTTCGACTACTGCTGCCACCGCCTCAGGTGTAACGATACATTCCTCATTTCTCATGCCCATTCTCTTAAGTACCTTTGGCATACAGAAATTCTTGAAAATAACCTGTTTTTCCTCTGCCGTATAGTCAGGTATATCTATAACCGCAAATCTCGACATTAAAGGTGCACTTATCTTTGATTTGTCATTTGCGGTCGCAATAGGATAGACACCGACTGTCGGAACCATACATTCTATGTAGTTGTCAGTAAATCCGATATTGTCAAGGAGCGTGAGAAGTACATCCGCCGGATTTCCATGACCTTTGTTTGATGTTGCCTTGTCAAGCTCGTTTATGATAAATACAAGATTTGACTCTCCTGCCATCTCAAACGCATCTATAATGATACCTGATTTTGCATTTGAATATATTCTTGAACTTCCCGTAAGCTGTTCCGGGTCACTTATCGAACTCATATCAAGTGTTGTCCATGGAAGTTTGAGTATTCTTGCAACCGCATATGCAATCTGTGATTTACCTGTTCCTGCAGGTCCTACAAGCAATATTCCATATGCCGGAAGTGTATGCGTACGGTTTATCTGTACTATCGTTTCTATGATACGCTGTTTTACTCTCTCCATTCCATAGAGTTCTTCATCGAGTATCTTTCTTGCCTCGACAATATCTATCGTTTCAAAGTAATTGCTTTTCCACTTTATGTTCATCATGATAGATAATGCTCTCTGTGCGTGCCGTCTTTCCTCCGGAGATACTTCGTGCGATTTTGCTACCGCAAGGTTTCTTCTCGCCCACAGTCTGATATTATCAGGAAGTGTTGCCCCCGCACAGTTGATAAAATCGGTAACACTCTGAAGGCTTGTCAGCTTCATTCCATCTCCGCTCTCGTCTTCCTCCTCGTCATTTACGACCTTTGAAGGAGCATCACTCGCAAAAAGTCTTTCTATCATATATTGAAGGAAACCGTCCTCCGCAGATAACTTTGAAGTATTTCCGTGTGCAACTTCGCTTATCTTATAAACAGCATATCCCTCAGCCGTATTTTCGCCTGAAAGCCTTACATTGATATGGCTCTCTCCAAGCCATTTGAGCAGACTTACAAATCTTGCATCAACCTTTAATATATCTGAAACTTCAACTCCCGCATCTTCATTAAATTCAAATGTTGTGCGTTTTATGGGATTGGTAAACATTCCATATGAATGATGCTTCCATTGTTTGTTTTTATTATCTATCACCAGTATAGGCTTTTGAGGTGATGCACTCTCCTCGCTTGACATAAATATCTCGTATGTGCATACCGCATTTTTCTTTTCTTCATCAGGTACACTGTTAAAATCAAATACAGGCATCATTTTCTCCTCTCGTATTAAAATTCGATTTCCTTTAAATAACGCTCAACTGCATCCTGCCATGTCGGAAGCGGCTTAAATCCATTCTTAACAAGTTTGCTCTTGTCAAGTCTGCTGTTAAATGGTCTTGCGGCTTTTGATACACCGTACTCTGCCGTTGTAACAGGACTTACCTGAACTTTTTCTTCGCTGTACTCAGTTCTGCCAAGTTTTACTGCCTGTCTGAATATCTCCTTTGTAAAATCATACCAGCTTATATAACCGCCCTCATTTGTAGCATGATAATAACCATACTTGTCAGTTTCTATCATATCGACAAGAAGCCTTGCAAGGTCAAATGTATAAGTTGGTGTACCTATCTGGTCATTCACAACAGTAAGTTTGTCATGTGTCTTTGCGACATTGAGCATTGTCTTTATAAAGTTTGAACCGTTTTTTCCAAATACCCATGCTATTCTTACTATAAAATATTTATCTAATATGCCTGATACGGCAAGTTCACCCTTAAGTTTTGAACTTCCGTAAACATTTAAAGGCTTATAATCCTTGCAGTCAGGCTCCCACGGTTTTTCTCCCTGACCGTCAAACACATAATCAGTGCTTATATACATCATAGGAACATCAATCTCTTTACATACTTTTGCTATATTTTCTGTTCCTGTTGAATTGATTGCAAAAACTTTTTCCTGCTTGTCCTCATCTTCTGCCGCATCAACCGCTGTCCATGCCGCACAATGGATAACCGCATCGGGTTTGATTTCTTTGATATTTTTTGAAACTGCATCACCATCTGTTATATCCATCTGCACATAAGGTGCATCAATAGATGTAACCTCAGCTAAAATATCACTTCCAATGCCTTCATGACCACGCTTTGCAAGTTCGTTCATCACATCAAAGCCGAGCTGTCCGCCGACACCTGTAACTAAAATTTTCATGTCTGTTCCCTCACTTTATAATATTGCATTTTCATTTTTTATAATGTTTACCCAGACTCAACCGGTCCTTAAAATTGCTGCATTATTATGCAATCATCACTGTTTTTCCAATAGATGACAATTTATATGTAAAAATACATTTCTATCTGTTTCCTAACATACTGCATCACTTTATATTTATTTACAGGGATGTATGCTTAATATCACACATCCCTGTCTTATTTTTTATCAAGCTCTTTGTAAATTCTCATCCTCTTGAATTTCAGCCAAGAAACATTTTACTCTTTCAGCCTTTGATTATTTTCCTGACACTATTTCAAAAAGCTACCTTTATTTTCAGCTTTTGATTATTTTCTTAACCTTAATCCAAAAAGTATCCTTCACTTTCAGCTTTTTTTACTGTCTGTTTCCGTACATCTTCTCGTAGTAATTCTGATATTCGCCTGAAATGATAGTCTCCCACCACTCTTTGTTATCAAGATACCATTTTATTGTCTTCTTTATTCCATCTGCAAATTTTGTTTCAGGAAGCCAGCCAAGCTCATTGTGAATCTTTGTAGGATCGATGGCATAACGCATATCATGTCCTTTACGGTCAGCAACATATGTGATAAGGCTCTCAGGCTTTCCAAGTTCTTTACAGATTATCTTAACAATATCAATATTTGTCATCTCATTATGACCACCAACATTGTAAACCTCTCCTACTCTGCCATTGTGAATGATAAGGTCGATGGCACGGCAGTGATCCTCAACATAGAGCCAGTCACGCACATTTTCACCTTTTCCGTAAACAGGAAGTGGCTTATCATTGAGTGCATTTGCAATCATAAGAGGTATAAGTTTCTCCGGGAAATGGTATGGTCCATAATTGTTTGAGCAACGGCTTATCGTTACAGGAAGTCCATAAGTTCTGTGATAAGCAAGTACAAGAAGATCTGCTGAAGCCTTAGATGAACTGTAAGGACTGCTTGTATGTATCGGTGTCTCCTCTGTAAAGAAAAGATCTGGTCTGTCCAACGGAAGATCTCCGTAAACTTCATCTGTTGATACCTGATGGTATCTCTTGATACCGTATTTGCGGCACGCATCCATGAGTACGGCAGTACCCATGATATTTGTGCGAAGGAATACCTCCGGGTCCTCGATTGAACGGTCAACATGGCTCTCAGCCGCAAAGTTTACTACCATGTCAGGCTTTTCTTCCTCAAATAATTTATAAACTGCCTCACGGTTAGTTATATCCTCTTTTACAAATCTAAAATTAGGATTGTCCATAACCGGTGCAAGTGTTGATAAATTACCTGCATATGTAAGACAATCAAGACAGATTATACGATAATCCGGATATTTATTTAACATATGAAAAACAAAGTTACTTCCAATAAATCCTGCTCCACCTGTTACTATAATAGTCATTTTAGTTCTCCTTTTATCAATATAAATTTTCCTGGTATTTTCCGTCGAGTACATCTTTAAGGTACTGTCCGTACTGGTTTTTCTTTAAAAGTTCATATACTTTTAAGACTTCCTCTTTTGAAATCCATTCGTTAAGATATGCGATTTCCTCAAGGCAGGCAATCTTTCTGTGCTGGTGCTGTTCAACCGTCTTTACAAAGTTTGTTGCTTCCACAAGACTCTCATGTGTACCTGTATCAAGCCATGTAAATCCCTGTCCTAAAAGTTCAACATTTAAGCTACCTTTTTCAAGATATATACGGTTGAGGTCTGTTATCTCAAGCTCACCTCTCGCCGACGGTTTGAGGTTCTTTGCATACTCTACTACCTTATTGTCATAGAAATAAAGACCTGTCACGCAGTAATTACTCTTAGGTTTCTCAGGTTTTTCTTCAATGGAAACAGCCTTTCCATTTTTGTCAAACTCAACGATACCAAATCTCTCAGGGTCGTCAACATAATATCCGAATACTGTCGCACCCTTTCCGCTCTCAGCATTTTTAACTGCCTCGTTAAGACGCTTTTTAAGACCATGTCCCGCAAAGATATTGTCTCCGAGTACCATCGCAACATTGTCATCACCGATAAATTTCTCACCGATTATAAATGCCTGTGCGAGTCCGTCAGGACTTGGCTGTACCTCATATGAAAGATTTACGCCAAACTGATGACCGTCGCCTAAAAGTTCTTCAAATCTAGGTGTGTCCTGAGGTGTTGAGATAATAAGAATATCTCTTATTCCTGCATTCATAAGCACTGACATAGGATAATAAATCATCGGTTTGTCATAGATTGGCAAAAGCTGTTTACTTGTTACTCTTGTAAGCGGATAAAGTCTTGTACCTGAACCGCCTGCTAAAATAATTCCTTTCATAGTAATCCTCCATTTTATCTGTGAGATCATTCTAAATTTCGTACATGATCCCAACTGAATTTTAACTGTGACTACATTATAAAAGGTGCCCTAAGGGCATATGCAAGTCTTTTTTTATTTTTTATATAATTTTTATATTTTATATGCTAAATTTTCTATATTTATATGTATTTTTATCATATATTATCTAATTTTTTCAGCTTCTCGACAGTTTATTCCTTATATTATCATTTATTTTTTCTTTCTTCTTGCCTTTTTCAAAAACATCTCTTACTTTAAGCCAGATTTATTTTTTCACGGCACGAAAAACCCCCGCCTCTTTCGTTACATCAAAACCGTACTTTGTCTTTTTCTTTACAAAAGACACAAAATCATTGTATCTGTCAACTATAAATCTATTCTGGTTTCCATGGCACGAAAGAACATACGAGATAAGAGACTCCGGTTTTGTCACCTCAAGATAATCCTCATATTCAGACCATGAAACATCTGAAAAAAACTTTTCAAGTATCTTGCCGCCGTTTTGTTTACCAAATTTTTCATAAAGTCTGTCAGCAGACAAAACTATCCTGCTGTCGAAGTCACTTACAAGCATACTTATCTCTTTCATGTGAGCATTTCCGTAAGTGCTGCCAACAAATCTTCCGCCCGGTTTTAAAACACGCTTTATCTCACTGCACACCTTTTCTAAATCCTCACAGTAAAAAAGTACATGGTTTGCAATAACTATGTCAAAACTCTCATCTGGTGCATTTATATGATGTGCATCCATGACTTCAAACAAAAAATCTTCTCCCATATCTTTCATTGAACGCCTTACATCTCTTATCATACCGTCAGAAATATCTGATAAAATAACATTTATCTTTTCAGGTATCTTCTCCCTGTTCATCCTCCACAAAGAGGCATCTCCGCAGCCAAGTTCAAGCACACTTTCACCTGATTTAAGCTCACACTGCTCAAAAAGCCATGGAAACCAACCCTGCTTATTTTTTGAAAATTCCTCATGAAGATTTATCCTCGCCGAGATATTTGATGAGTTCTGATACTGGACTTTAAGCTTGTGTTCCATTTCATTTACATTTACAAGCTGCATCATCTTGCTCCAGTCAACATTTTTTTCCTGCTTGACTGCCTTTGACGCATCAACTAATGCCGTCTTTATAAGCTGCATCTGTTCTATTTTTTCCTCAATAAGACCAAGCTGCATATGAAGTGACTCTGAGAAAAAATGCTTATCTGAATTTCTGACTGTCATTTCCTTTATATCAGCAAGAGAAAAACCAAGATATTTAAGAAATAATATCTGTTGTAGTCGTGCAAAATCTTCATCCGAATAAAATCTCGCACCACTATCACTTACAAAAGACGGTTTTAATATGTTATGCTCGTCATAATATCTTATCGTCTTTTTGGTGACATGAGCTTTTTTTGCAAATTCACCCGATGAATAAAATCCCTCTTTTTTCATATTGCTCCTTATTTTGTATTAAGAATAGTATAATACTTTACACCTTACTTTGCAATAATGAAAATTTCCACCTCCGTTTCCATACACAACAACCCCCTTATACCGCTAAAACGCACTTGAAATGCCCTTCACACAGTATAAAGGGGTTGTTATAATTATTTTTCAGTTAATCCATATATTTCGTATCCTGCCACAGATGATCAGGCAGTCCGTTTTTGTAATGGAGCATTATCTCACCATTTATAAGCGGCTTAACATACTCAAGCATATTGTCCGTCACATTATTATGAGCTTTATTTATCCACTCTAAAGGCACTTTCTTTTCTACATTCGCAATGCTTTTTAGGTCTGCATATTCTATAACCGACCTGTATGGTTCATCGGATATTCTTTTCAAAACAGGGATAAAACCTGTATTGCCCTCTATCGCATATTTTGCTCCGGCAATTCCAAGCTCATAGGCTTCTCTGATATCCGTCCCTGCTGCCATATGTGCTGCACATCGTTGCATGATATTGATTTCCACACTCCTGCATTTTATATGAAGCTTTTCTTTCACCAGAAGCTCAAGAGTTTTTGCCGCACCACCAAGCTGATCATGACCAAAAGTGTCTGAAGTGCCTGCATTGATATAGTTTCCGTCACTGTCATGTATCCCTTCTGATACTGCAACCATAACGCAATTTGATTTTTTCAGCTCATTTTTTACATCTTCTATAAATTCATCCTTATCAAAATCCACTTCGGGGAGATATATAAGCTGCGGCAGCTCGTTGTATTCACTTCTCGCAAGTGCCGCAGCACCCGTAAGCCATCCTGCATTTCTTCCCATCAGCTCTATGATAGTCACACACGGAATGTCATATATTTTTACATCATGTGCCATCTCCGCTATTGATGCCGCTATATATTTTGCAGCAGAACCATATCCCGGAGTATGGTCAGTGTGCGGAAGATCATTGTCAATAGACTTAGGAATACCTGCAAATCTTATATCAGAGCTTATGCTTTTTGCATATGCTGACAGCTTATTTACGGTATCCATGGAATCATTTCCGCCAATATAGAAAAACATACCGATATCATTCTTGTCCAATATAGCAAAAATCTTCTCATAAAGCTGTGAATCTTCTTCATAAAACGGAAGTTTAAAACGGCATGAACCAAGATACATCGACGGAGTGACTGCAAGCCTGTCTAGCTGAGATTTTGGACACCACGCTTTTTGAACATCATCATTGCCTGATGTCACGATATCACTGATACTGTCATTGCCTGCTTTTACATCATTTTCAAATATCGAGAGGTCTGTAAACCTTTCATTTAATACACCCAAAATCCCATTGGCTGCTCCAATTATCCTCTCATATTCACCAGACCTCACAACACCTGCAATAACTCCTGCAAGCGATGCATTGATTGCCACTGTCGGACCTCCTGACTGTGCAACTAAAACTCTTTTTCTCATAATGCTATTTGTTCCCTTCTGATTTTTTATACAATATGCAGAAACAACTTACAAACAATAAAGTCATTATCCGCATATTGTAAAATTTTATCCCGAAAGCATTATACTCCTTTATTTTCATTTGAGAAATCTAATTTTCATGGTAACAAATAACTGTTTTTTAATGTATTTTTGTCAGACAGCTCCTTTACCGACTTTTATTTAGCTTTTAATACATTAACGCTGACTTTTTTCTTTATGCCATTATGTGTAATACAATAAATCACGCACTTCCCTTTTTTCTTTCCGGTCACCTTTCCTGCCCCTGTTACAGTTGCAACATTAACATTCGATGAAATAAATGTTATTTTCTTTCCTTCAAATACAGGTGTTTCGTCTGCTTTGTCACCTTGAAGTGTCTGTCCCCACTTTGCATCATCCATCACCAGTACCGACTTTTGAATTTATCTTATTCTACATTTTTAAGTGCATCACTCTTTGGTATCTTCTTTATTTTTATCATCTGAATGACACATACCGCAAGATAGCTGATAACACCCATAACAAACATTTTAACATAACAACTGTCTGATATGATATAAGGAATATAACCTGTCATCTGGGTATAAAGATACGAAGAAAACATCCAACGCATAATGACATTTACTATAGGTATCGACAAAAGCAGTGATATAACCACCACCGCAAAAGTGGTAATGATATAAAGACCTCCTATCTCCATGTCCGAATATCCGAGTATCTTTGTGAGTGCTATTGAATTGCTATTTTTCTCTATTATCTGTTTTGATAACAGGTACATCAAAAGTATAAACATTATAACACCAAAATACTTTATCAAATCCATAAAATCACCCATCGACACTTTCATCTGTGTTGACACTTTTCTTAAATCCTTTACTGTAATTATTCCCGCAACATAATCATCGTCTATATCCTTTAATTTTTTATTGCTGAAATACCCACTATAGTAATCATCATCCTTATCAAATTTTTTTATAAAAGTATTTCTGTTCATAAACACCGATATAACGGCATCATATTTATATGAGCCTGCAACTTCAAACTTATATTTCTTGTTGCTGTAAGGGTCTTTAAGTTCTATTTTATCTCCTTTTTCTATACCGAATTTATCCATATAACCATTTGACACATAAACCTTTCCGTCAGGTATATCAGCTTTAACATATTTGCTGTTATCTGATATTCCATAAATCGTTATCTCATCTTCCATATATTTTCCCGGAAGTGTCTTTAAACTCTCCACACAATATTTTTCAGCTCCTGATACCTTAGTTTCTGCAGGTGCTTTAAGGACATATTGATAATCAGCTATTATACTCTTTCCAACAAGTTTTGAATAATCATCAATAAGCGGACCAAACATAAGACTGAATATAACTATGACCGACGCAAATAAGATACCTGCAAGCAATGTTATGTAGTTTGATATATTTTGAAAAACAACCCTCAATCTGAACCGGTGCATAAACGGTATCTTCGTGTTTAATCTCACTGCTTTTCTTCTCGTCCTTTTAGAAAGTTCCCTGCGTAAAAATTTAAGCGGTGAAATCCTTAATTTTGATGCTAATACAAAATAATTTATGATAAACATTAGTATCACCGGAATAACAGTCGTATCTATAAATGCTTCTGCATTCCATAAAGTATTGTATGTTGGCAGACTGTAACTGTTATAATACATTGATGCCATATATTTTACCATAACAGTATATCCCACGACATTTCCTATTATAGCAGATATAAGTGTAACTGTTACAGGATTTATCATATAATGTCTTACGATTTCTCCTCTGGTATATCCTGATGCCCTTAAAGTGCCTATAACACCTGCCTCTTTTATTATCGTGTTGGATGTCGTTATGGCAAAGACAAATGCAAGTATCGCTATTACGATATAGTCAAATAAAATAAACATTGCCTTATCTCCGCCCATATCATCTCCGGTAAAGTTTATTGCTTTATTTTCACAGCGAGGTATATAGGAAGTGACTGCAGCTTTTTTCGCCAGACTTTTGAGAAAATCATCAGACATATTTTTCTGTTCCTTGTCACTTTTTGGCTTCTTGTTATATCTCATGGCATAACAGTAATTTAACTTACTCTTTTTAAGCTTTTTAAGACCTGAATCCGTCATCGAAGCCACACCGAAATTTACTGAATCAAACATCATATCAGCGTTATCTTCAAACAGACAACTATAATCAGGCATTGCCACAAAACCTGTTATCTTATAATCTTTATCTCCTATTTTTATATTGTCACCAACTTTATAATCATTGTTTTTTGCAAAAACTCTGTCAAGTGTAATCTCGTCATCAGCTTTTGCAAGCCTGCCTGACATTATACAAAGCTTATTTACTTCTTTCCTCTCACCATATACTCTTATGGTCGCATTTCTCTTTGACTCCTTTAATTTATAATACCTCTGGTCATAAATCCTGACTTTATTATCGTTTTCAAGCTCTTTTATCGTTTCGTCAGACATTTCGTCTGCCGTCACGAAATCTGCATATTCCACATTGTATTTTTCAAATCCCTTTTCATATGCATCATATACGCTATTGTCAGCCACCAAAAAACCAGACACAAGACTGATAAGCATAGTCATAAACAAAAAGATAACAAGATACTTGCCTATATCTCCTTTTAACTCTCTCGGAAGTCTTTTTATAAGTGGATTTCTCATATTAAGCCTCTTTTCTACACACTTTTTGTGCATATTAAGTTTGTGTCAAGTGTGCACAGACACAAATATTGTGCGTGCTGCCCCTTTACCATTCAAGTTCCTTAGCTGAAATCTTATTTACATTTTTATAGTTTTTTCTTATCTCTCCGTCTCTCAATGTGATAACCCTATCAGCCATATTTTTAATTGCATCATTATGAGTTACGATTATTATGGTATTTCCATATTTCTGATTTATACTCTCTATCAGCTTAAGGATTTCCTTAGATGTATTGTAATCAAGTGCTCCAGTTGGTTCATCACAGAGCAGAAGATCAGGATTTTTTATTATCGCCCTGCCTATAGATGTCCTCTGCTGCTGTCCGCCTGAAAGTTGATTTGGAAGCTTATGTCTATGCTCGTAAAGCCCAAGACCTTTTAATATCTCATCTGTATTCATAGGATTGTCGCTAAGATAGGCACCTGTCTCGACATTTTCCTTTATGTTAAGGTTTGGTATAAGATTATACATCTGAAAAACATATCCGAGATGCTTTCTCCTGTATCTTGTAAGCTGCTTCTCATTCATATCCTCAATCTTATCACCGTTTATGGCTATATAACCATCATCGGCATAATCTATCCCTCCGATGATATTAAGAAGCGTAGACTTTCCCGAACCTGACGGACCAAGCAGAACACATATCTCACCCTTTTCAATCTCTATGTCAATTCCTTTTAAAACCTCAACCCTGCTTTCTCCCTCTCCATAATGTTTTCTGATATTTTTAATTTCAAGAAACATAATATCACTCCTTCCAATGCGGATACTCTCCTAGGTGATTGCGAAACTAATTATGTATTGTGTTAATTGCACAATTTAATCAAGGTTTATGATAGTTTCGCAAATACCTACAGAATACTCTCCGTATATTTTTCATTTTTGATTTTGGCAACCATTTCATATGAATGATTGTTCATATGAATATATGTATCACATTTTCATGCATATGTCAATGGATTCCAACAAAAAAGTTAGCATACACTAACACTTTTATTAGTATATGCTAACTTTAATTAGTTATCAATATTTGATTTTAATTTTTTTACTTTAATTTATTAAACACCGATGTCCCGATAGTGCCCTCCGGCATTTCCACACCAAAGTTCTCTGCAACTGTTGCTCCGATAACGGCAAATGTGTCTGTCTCAGGCAGCCCGCCACTTCCCTTAAATGATGGAGAATATGCCACAAACGGCACTTTTTCTCTCGTGTGGTCTGTCCCCTTATATGTCGGGTCATTTCCATGGTCTGCCGTTATTATGAGAAGATCATCTTCCTTGAGTTCATCAAGCAATATGCCAAGATTTTTGTCAAACTTTTCTATCTCTTTTGCATAGCCGACCGGATTTCTCCTATGACCCCAAAGTGCATCAAAATCAACAAGATTTACAAAACAAAGACCTGTAAAATCTCTTTTTGCTATCTCTATGGTCTGCTCCATACCGTGAACACTTGATTTTGAACGATTGCTCTCAGTGATGCCCTCTCCTGCAAATATGTCATTTATCTTACCCACTGATATAACATCAAGTCCTGCATCCTTAAGTGAGTTAAGAACAGTGCGTCCTGTCGGCTTTAAAGCATAATCATGTCTATTGCTCGTTCGCACAAACTCACCTTTTTTACTGCCTGTATATGGTCTTGCAATAACTCTTCCGACACGCCACTCGTCTCTCATAGTAAGTTCTCGTGCTATCTCACAATATCTGTAGAGATTATCAAGCCCCATCGTTTCTTCATTGCCGCATATCTGCATAACCGAGTCAGCAGAAGTGTAGACTATCAAAGCTCCTGTCTTTATCTCCTCCTCACCAAGTTCATCCAATATAACAGTGCCGCTTGCGGCTTTATTTCCTATTATCTTTCTGCCTGTTCTTTTTTCAAGCTCTGCGATAAGTTCCTTTGGAAATCCTGTTTCGGTAAATGTGATAAACGGTTTTGTGGTGTTTATTCCCATCATTTCCCAGTGTCCTGTCATGGTATCCTTGCCATTGCTTCTTTCATTCATCGCAAAATAATATCCGAGTGGCTCTTTTACCGGTGCGACCTGTTTTAAAGGCTTAAGATTGGCAAGCCCCAGTTTTCTGAAATTAGGTATTTCAAATGTTTCAACGGACTGCGAAATATGTCCAAGTGTATCTGCTCCTGCATCATCAAAATTTGCCGCATCTGCCATTTCACCAATACCCATTGAATCAATAACTATCGTAAAAATCCTCTTATATTTAAAGCTCATACTATCCCTCATTTCTGAACAACTTACCACGAAGTTGTATAAAACCTATTTGTTGTTTGGACAGCAGTTAATCATGTTTTAATAATGCCATTATATTAAATCTGCTCTGCGTTACCCGCCTGAAAGCCAGTGACATGATGCACTACTCAAGATTTTCCGGTCCAAATCCCTCCGGAAGTATATCTTTTAATTTGATAACTTTTATGTCTCCGGCTGAATTCCCAAGAACTATCTCAAACTCCTCAGGGTCACAAAACTCCATCATAACCTGTCTGCATACACCGCATGGCGAGCAAAAATCATAATCTTTTTCACCCTCTTTTCCACCGACAATAGCGATAGCCCTGAAATTTCTCTCTCCATCACTTACAGCCTTAAAAAATGCTGTTCTCTCCGCACAGTTTGACGGTGTGTATGCTGCATTTTCAATATTGCATCCTGTGTATATTTTTCCTCTCTCAGTTAAAAGTGCTGCTCCTACCTTAAAATGCGAATATGGTGCATATGCTGAATGTCTTGTCACCGATGCCATTACTAAAAGTCCTTCTGCGTTCATAATTATAAGTCCTCCATTTTTTCATACTTTCTTTTTTATTTTATACCTGTTTTAATGGTATTTATCTGTTTATTGTTTTTTTAATATTATCCTTTTTAATAAGTTCTCTTACTGCTCCAACTGCTGTTTCTATTGCTGTCTTTGTGTCGTGCACCTGCACATTTGAAAGTCCTTTTTTAGCTCTCTCCTGATTGGCAAGCACTAAAAAACACGCACCGACTCTCACTCTGAGATAACTTCCTGCAATGAGAAGTGCCGCTGTTTCCATCTCCGATGCAAGACACCCCATCTTTATCCATGCATCCCATTTGTTCTGAAGTTCATATCCTACAGGCATAAGCTCCGGCTCATGCTGACCGAAAAAAGAATCCTTACTCTGAACTACTCCGACATGATATTTTAATTTTAATTTTTCTGCCGAAGTCATCATGGCGTTTATCACATTTATATCTGCCACCGCCGGATATTCTATAGGTGCATATTCTTTTGAAGTGCCCTCCATTCTTACGGCTCCGTTTGCGATAACTATATCACCACCGAGTACATCATCCTGCATACCTCCGCAGGTACCGACTCTCAAAAAAGTGTCTGCTCCACAGGCTGTAAGCTCCTGAAGTGCTATTGCGGCAGATGGTCCGCCTATCCCGGTCGAAGTGACACTAACCTTAATGCCATCGAGTTTTCCGGTATATGTAACATACTCTCGGTTGTCTGCAACAAATTTTGGCTCATCAAGAAAAGCAGCTATCTTTTCACATCTTTTGGGATCTCCCGGCATTATAACATATCTTCCAACATCGCCCCTTCCAACGCCCGTATGGTACTGTTTTCCTGAGCCCTCGCTATAGTCTACCATGTCCATTCCTCCTCCTTGTCTTTTTGTACCCTTGGAATTTTCTGAATGAATAATTTCAAGGGTACATAATATTATCACTAACTATATTTTACTAATATATGACGATATGGTCAATTATTTTTCAATAAGAATTGATTTACCATTATTTCAAATGCCGCAAATATCATCTATCAGTTTTAACTCCTCATCAGAAAAATCTGCCGCCTGCATAACTTTTAAGTTTTCAAGTATCTGCTGCGGTTTTGACGCACCTATCAGAACACTTGTAACATCACTGTCCTTTACAACCCACTTAAGTGCCATCTGTGCAAGTGTTTCACCTCTTTTTGATGCTAAATCGTTTAACTTTCTGATAACGCTTATCCTGTCCTCTCCCAGTTGTTCTTTATGCAGAAATCTTCCATCTGTCACAACACGGCTGTCTGTCGGAATACCATTTAAATATCTGTCCGTCAGCATACCCTGTGCAAGCGGGCTAAATGAAATAATTCCCTTTCCGCTTTCCCTTGCCGCCTTTTTAAGTCCGTTATTTTCTATTGTGCGGTTAAAAATATTATATGAATTCTGATTTATGATAAACGGACATCTAAGGTTATTTAATATCTCACAAGCCTTTTTCATCGTCTCTCCGTCATAGTTTGAAAGACCTGCATATAAAGCCTTTCCGCTTTTTACTATCTGGTCGAGTGCACCCATTGTCTCCTCAAGAGGAGTATCCGGATCCATTCTGTGATGATAAAAAATATCCACATAGTCAAGCCCCATACGCTTTAAACTCTGGTCAAGACTTGCTATCAGATATTTACGGCTTCCCCAGTCACCATATGGACCCTCCCACATATCAAAACCTGCTTTTGTGCTGATTATCAGCTCATCACGGTATGGTGCAAAATGCTCTTTTAATATCATACCAAAATGCTTTTCAGCACTTCCTGGTTCCGGTCCATAATTATTTGCAAGGTCAAAATGTGTTATGCCATTATCAAATGCCGTAAAACACATCTGTTTCATATTGTCATAAGATGATATATCACCAAAATTATGCCATAGACCAAGTGATACTATCGGCAACTTTAAACCACTTTTGCCACATCTGTTATACTGCATACTATCATATCTTTTTTTATCTGCTTTATACATATACACTGTTACCTCCATTTTTTTATGTTGACTCTTTTACTTCTACTCAATAAAAGTCCATTGCTTTCGGCTTAATCTATTTTTATTTATTGGCTCATTTTAAATTATCATTTTCTCCACTTTCAGTCAAGAAATATTCTTCGATTTTAACTTTTAGCTAGATCAGCTATTATTTTCAAACTCTTGCCAATCTTTATTTTACTAAAACACTTTCTTTAGCTTTATAAATATTTATCTACTCATACCAAGTTATCACATTTATAATTTCCAATCAATATTTTAGTTATAAACGGCTTCATATATTACATTTTAATTTTATATCACAGACTATACACAATAAAAAATACTTTACATATGCCTGCATATGTCAAAAAATTCCGGACAGATTTATTAAAATATATAAATCCATCCGGCATGTTTTTTCCTTTTTTAATTGTATTTTCTAGCAGTATTTCCAACTCTGCGTTTCAAGCTGCATATCAAACATATGCTTATAAATGCCGTTCTGCTCTTTTAATTCTTCAGGTGTTCCCTGCTCTGCAACTACGCCGTCTTTAAGCACAACTATCTTATCTGCACCGTCGACCGTCCTCATTCTGTGTGCGATTATAAGAACAGTTTTATCTTTGATAAGTTTTGAAATAGACTCCTGTATGACAGATTCGTTATCAACATCAAGAGAAGCTGTCGCTTCATCCATAAGTATTATAGGTGCATCCTTTAAAAATGCTCTCGCAACTGATATTCTCTGTCTCTCTCCTCCTGAAAGTTCCGAGCCGTTTTCACCTATCATAGTATTCCACCTATCAGGAAGTTTTTCAATAAACTGCGTACAGTTTGCAAGTTTTGCTGCTGCCATGACTTCTTCGTCTGTCGCATCTTTTTTACCAACCCTTATATTTTCCATTATCGTGTTGTTAAAAAGTGTTACATCCTGAAATACTATTGAATAAAGCGACAATAGACTTTCAGGCTCTATCTCTGATACATCCATTCCACCAACAGAAATCTTTCCTCTATTACAATCCCAAAATCTTGCGGCAAGTCTTGATACGGTAGTTTTTCCACCTCCTGACGGTCCGATAAGTGCTGTCACTTCGCCCTGTTTTGCGACGAAATCAACATCTGACAAAATGACCTTTCCGTCCTCATAAGAAAATCCCACATTTTCAAAAGTTATGTCATAACCGTTGTTTATAAGTTTCTCTTTTCCTGTCTGCTCATCATGTGACAATATTTCGTCCATTCTCTCACAGGTAGTGTCAAGGCTTATCAATGCAGACAGATTTTGTAATGCTATCTGTAAAGGCTCATACATTCTCGTAACCACCAGCAGGAAAACAAATAATGTAAGCACATCTATCTCTCCTTTAATAAGAAGTGTACTTCCCACAAGTGCAACCGTTCCTATTCCAAATTTTAATATCATCTGTGCCGAGCAGACAAAGGCTGCATTTGAAAATTCAAGAACAATGGAATGTTTCTCTATATCTCTTATCTTTGACTCAAGACCGTCCATATAATTGTCCGTCATGTTGTTAGCTCTCAAATCTCTTATCGTCTCAAGTCCCTCCTGAATACCATCCTGACACGCAAGTTTATATTTCATTGTCTTTTTATGTGTATTTCTTAATGCCTTTCTTGAATTGAGAACTATAATAAAAGCTATAGGCATCACCCACACTGCTGCAAGTGCCATCTTCCAGTTAAAGAAAAATAATCCTATCACTATAAGCATTGTTGAAATCATTGCACCGATAAGCTCAGGTATCCAGTGCGAACTTGCCGTTTCGATAAGTGCACAGTCAGACATTATCGCATTTGTAAGGTCCGACAAATCCTTCTTTCCAAAAAATGATAACGGAAGTCTTCTTAATTTCTCAGCAAGTGCCCTTCGTCTGACACCGCTCTCAACATAAGTTGATAAAAATGTTGCCCTGTACTGAAATACTGTTGTAAGTGCGATAAGAACAAGCACAACTACTATTCCGCCAATGAAAAATCCTTTCTGCTCTGTCGGTACTTTTCCCTCAAACAGATATGATGCCAGTTCATACAAAAGACCTACCGGAAGCATAAGCACGAGGTTTGCAAGCGTAACTGCCACAAAAGCCTTTACCATATCTTTTGCACCTTTTTCTGACAGTGCATATTTATGTTTTAATCTATCTATCATATAGCTTTACCTGCCTTTCCAACCTGCCAGTTTACAGATTTATTGTATTCATTCCACATATGAGTATAAACACCGCCAGCATCGACAAGTGTCTCATGTGTGCCCGACTCAGCTATCTTTCCATCTTTAAGGACATAAATACGGTCGGCATTTGTCACCGTTGATAATCTGTGTGCTATCATTATTACAGTCTTGTCTTTTGAAAGATTTTCAAATGCAAGCTGTACTTTTCTCTCGTTGTCAGGATCAGCAAATGCCGTTGCCTCGTCAAGTATAAGTATAGGTGCATTCTTCAGGAAAGCTCTCGCAATGGAAAGACGCTGCATCTCGCCGCCTGATACATATGTACCTTTTGAGCCGATAACAGTATTTACTCCCTGCGGAAGTTTGGCAATAATATCACTGCATTGTGCTTTTTTCAGTGCATCGAGAACCTCTGCGTCAGAAGCATCAGGTCTTCCCATTCTTATATTTTCAAGAATCGAAGTCTTTAAAAGTTTACTGTCCTGAAAAACATAAGAGATAGTATCCATAAGTTTATCAGATTCAATATTTTTTACATCAACACCGCCTATTGATATGCTTCCGCTATTTACATCCCAAAATCTTGCAATAAGTGATGCAAGTGTTGTCTTTCCGCCGCCTGACGGTCCGACAAATGCAATATGCTCACCTGCTTTTATATCAAGTGAGATGCCATCAACGGCATTAGTCTTTGCATCGTCATATGAGAATTTAACATTCTTAAGCGAAACAGATGCATCTTTAATCTTATTGTCAGAAGTTCCGTTCGGAAGTTCTTTTACATCAAGTATCTCATCCATTCTGTTTAATGCATCCTCAACTATCATCTGCGACTCACCTGCATATGCAACTTTCATAAGCGTTGTGGTGAGTGTTGCCGTTATAAGAATATAAAAGATAAGATTTAACAAAAATGTATCTGTAATAGTGTTGCCACAGAGTACATATGCAGCTATTATAAGTGCCGCAAATATGGCATTTGAAAATACGGTAAAGCCTATCATCGGAAGCATCATTGCCTTTGTATAATCGATAGTCCATTTTTCATAGTCATCTATCGCAGCCTTAAATCTCTTAAACGAGAACACCGTCTGACCAAAAGTCTTTAAAACCGGCACACCTCTTACATACTCGACTGCCTCAGCAGACATTGTTTCAAGCGAATTCTGATATTGTTTCATATCCTCCGCCATCTTTGGTCCCATCATCATCGTTCCCATAATGCCAAATGCAAGTACGGTAGGAATCAGACTTATAAGCCCAAGCCGCCAGTCAAATACTGCCATCATAGCAAGAAGTCCTATAGGTGTCGCATAGGAAACTGCCTTATCCGGAAGATTGTGTGCAAGATATGTCTCAGTAGCCGCAGACGAATCCGTAACTATCTTTCTTATCTTACCTGTGCCCTTTGACTCTACATAACCAAGTGGCAGCTTCATTATATGCTCCATCATATACACACGCATATTTGCCTGTACCCTGAATGCCGCTTTGTGCGAACACATAAGTGATGCGATATAAAATGCCATCGCAAGCAGTGCAAATCCTACCGCCTGCCAGCCGTATGAGGTAATATGTACTGCCTTTGAAAAATCAGGTCTTACTTCAAGAACCTCCTTTATGATGCACCACACATCATAAAATGGTATCAATGCAACCCATGCACTGATAACTGCCAAAACACATGAAATATAGGAAAAATATTTATGATTTCCGGCAAATTCCATAAGTTTTGAAAATGCAGATTTCTTTTTTGTCTCCATTTATGAGTCCTCCTTGTTTGTTTTATATTACTATAATTAGTTTTTACTAACCTAAAGTTATTTTTTTAGGCAGTAACAATATTTAACTGATAATTATTGTACTGCCATTATTAACTTTTTTATTTTATAAAATTTATACAACTTATAAAAAACTTTTTATTTAGACTCCTCTGTAATTCCAAGAACGGCTTTCCAGCCGGCATAATTAAATGTCCTTACATTATCCATATACTCTTTCGCCTCCTCATAACTCTTATCATGTGACACGATCTCATAAACATACTGCCATCCCGTTGTGCAATATACATGTATGAAAAAATCATCTACACTATGCTTTCCGTCTGAAAATTGTTTTGCAAACTGTCTATAATAATTTTCTTCAATTGCCGCAAGTTTATCAAAATAATTTTCATATTCAGTTCCCACAGAACAGCAGAATATCAGTTTAAATTCATCCTTGTACTTATAAATATACTTTAATACAATGTCCGTACCCTCACCGCCAATCTGCATTGCCTGTTTAACATCAAAAGTTTCCTTTGCTTCACTGATACTATTCAGATAAATTTCCATAAGTCCGTCTGCCGCTTCTTTCACAACAGCACCAAAAAGTCCGGTCTTATCGTGAAATCTGGTGTATATGGAATTTGTACTGACGCCACTTTTTGCTGCAACCCTTCTAAGGCTCGCATCGTGAAAACCATATTCTAAAAATTCATTCTTTGCACTGTCAAGCAGAATTTCTGTCACTCCTGCCGCTTCATGTCGCATATTTTTTGTCCTTTCTCTTTGTGTAACAATGTTATTGTAACACTGTTATTTTATTTGTCAAGTGGGTATTTTTCAATAACACATTCATGCTTCTTTGTTTTTTTATCATAACTTATTCCAACGAGTAATATATCCCCGTTGTATTGCTTTACTGTATCTGAATAATTCTTCCCTTATCTCCTCATTTGGCACAAATGCCATCTCTCTTTTCTGATCATATGCAAGATAGCCAAGATGTATAAGATATGTCAAAATATCATCTTTATCTTCAAAATTGACTGTATCATTTTGAAATGAAGTTACATCTGTTTCTACTGAACCGCCAGCCAACATCTCTATTATCGCACTCTTTAACCCGTCAAAATCCATATTTATTAACGGAACTATTATCCTGTATGAACCTGTTTCCGACCAATAACTCCTATACTCCCCCTCCATCATAAGACTTACTACCGCATTAGGATTATAAATATGATATTTGCCGAGCTGATAGCCATCATACCACTTTTTTACTTTGTAAAAATCCCGTTCATACCTGTCACATAATTTTTTTACTTCCTCCTCTGTAAAACCGATATATTCTGCCAATGGTCCAGGATTTAACATTGTATATTGTTTAAAATTATTAAGTGCCGACTGTGTTTTCAACTTCTTTATCGGTAAAATCCCCGTAAGATAAGCAAGCCCTATATATTTTGTCGGTTCAACCCCCTTAAACATTGCTCTTAAAAAATTGATATATTCTTCCTGAACTTTTTTATTATTTGCCTCATCACGAATTATAATATCCCATTCATCTATAATAATAATAAATTTCGTTCCATTCATCGAATTTATTACAGATAACGCTTCGGGAAGTGATTCTATTTTTTCAGACAATTCATTTGGATAATACTCTCTCAATTCACATATCGTTTTTTCTGTTATATATGACACTACATTTTCTGAACCACCTGCCGGTTCGATGCACCATTGAATGTCAATATGTATAACATCATATTTATTTATATTTTTTTCAAATCCTATACTTTCACTTATTTTTAATGTTGAAAACATTTCTCTCGAATCACAGCCTTTACTGTAATATGCTGCAAGCATATTTGCCGTGACAGACTTTCCAAACCTTCTTGGACGGCTGTTACATATATACCCCTGCAATGTATTTATGACTTTATTTGTATATTCTAACATCCCCGTTTTATCCACATAGATTTCTGAATTTAATGCCACCTGAAAAGCACTATTGTCAGGATTAACAAACATTCCCATACCTTTACACCTCTTTCTCCTATATATTGTTTATTATTTTAACATACTTTATTATCATTTACCATAACAACGCCTATCTGTTAATGTTGCACATAGTCATGAAACAGCAAAACTTCTTTAAAGTAACGGTTCAGCCTTTAAAAGACACAATAATGTAATAAATTTGTAACTCATTTTTGCCTGACATGATATATAATAATATTACTAAGTACTGCTGTTCAACCTATTATGCAGACAGCAGCCTTAATTTCAACTAATAAGGAGGGATTTCAAATGAAAAAGATTAAAAAAATTATATGCCTTATCTTAACTTGCTCACTTTTATGTTCAGGTACACAAAATACAACGGCAGCAAAAAAACATTACCTGGCAAAATCTGTTGACTGGGGATTGGGTCTTAATAAAAATCATACGACACCCGGTGGAACTTTACCCTATAACGGATTTTCATTAAAAAAGTACAACACCATATTCACTGGCAACACTAAAAAGAAATACATATACCTCACTTTTGACTGCGGATATGAAAACGGACATACAAAAAAAATACTCAATATTTTAAAAGAGAAAAACATCAAGGCAATTTTCTTTGTCACAAAACCATATATTGAGGGCAATGCGAAACTTGTTAAACGCATGAAAAAAGAGGGACATTTAGTTGGTAATCACACCTCAACGCATCCAAGGCTTGGTGAATGTAATACTGATAAAATCCGTTCTGAATTAAAAAGTGTTGAGAAATGTATGAAAAAGAAAACAGGCTACAAGCTCGACAAATTTGTCCGCCCGCCGGAGGGTAATTACAGTGAGCTTGCATTAAAAACAATGCAGGACATGGGATATACCACTGTCCTCTGGAGCCTTGCCTGGTATGACTACAATCCTGCTGACCAGCCTACCACAGATTATGTTGTAGGAAGATTTAAAAGCTATTACCACAAAGGAATGATTCCTCTGCTGCATGCTATATCAAAAGCAGATACAAATGCACTTCCAAAGATTATTAAATATATGAAATCAAAGAAGTATGAATTTAAAACACTCGATACAATAAAAATTAAAAATAAAGTTTCCTGATAAATTAAAGACTGAACTATTGTGAAACTATAATAAAATCAGATAAATTGCAAGGATATAACAAATAAATTTATTATATCCTTGCAATTTATCATTATTTATCAATCTGTTGTTACTTCCATATTCCTTTCTGCTTTCTGACTACATAGTAAAGATCGTTTTCCATAGCCATTACTTTTTCAAGTGGAACATGTTTAAAAATAGGCATTTTCATCTTAACTTTTATCCAAATGGCTGAGTAGATACCAAGAACTAAAAACGAAACTCCGGTCAACAGCCATATCATCATTCTTTCATGTGGGTCTGTAGATATGTTAAGAATCATATACGCCGTTCCCAAAATTCCTATTACCGGCAATGTCCATCCGCCCGGAACTTTAAAGTTTCTCGGTGCTTTTGGCAGTCTCTTTCTAAATACAAGTACATCAATATGTGCAAGAATATACGAAACCATCCATATTACTGAGCCGGCAAGTATAAGGAAATCTATCATGTCGGCTGAATTGTTGCTGACAAATGCAAATAAAAATATTGCCGCACTTACAAATACCTGACCAAACCATGGAACTTTATATTTATTTGTCTTTGCAAATATCTTTGGCATCATGTTCATTTTTGCCATGCCCTGACATATAACGGCAAGTGAATTTACTGTAGAATTCTGCGTGCTTATTACTGCAAGTGCTCCAACCAACATCATCCATATCTTACCGAATTTTCCAAGGATGGCATATCCGTAAAGAAGATGTGGTGCTGCTGAATCAGCAAGTTTTCCCCATTCAACATAATTGTGAAATCCAAGTACCATAACCGACTGCATTATGAAGATAAGGAAAAGTCCTATCATCATTCCAAGAGGTACATTTCTCTTTGCATTTTTTACTTCTTTAGAAATCGGAATAGCATACTCTGCTCCGATAAAAAGCCAAAATGCAACTGCCGTCATAGATGCTATACCTTTAAAGTCAGCTTCAAGTACAAACGGCTGGTCTACTTTCGCTCCCATGCCTGCACCTATCATTCCGATAAATCCCATTACGACAAGCGAACCTACAAGCAAAAATGCAACAATATCCTGAATTTTTGCAAACATATCAACTCCACGCAGGTTTGCAAGAAGAATTATAAATGTCATTATAAAAGTGTAAACTATGCTGGGTATATTTCCACCTATCGTATCCGCAAGTGAAAATGAAAAAATCGAAGCCTCAACACCGCATGACATTGTATTGCATATTATGTAACCGCCAACCATTGATACAAGTGTAGGCAGAGGTCCAAGTGCTGCAAGTGTGTACTGTGCAAGACCTCCCGTCGTATTTGGCATGAGTGCATTTAATTCTGATAAAGATGCAACAATAGTCATATTTAAAAGCATTGCTATTGCCATTGCAAGTATGAATGTAACTCCCAATGTTCCAGAGCCTTCTCCCAATGAAACAAGACAGCTTGTCGCAACTACAAGACCGACTGATATTGATACTACATTTGCAAGTCCTAATTTCTTTTTATTCATAAGCAAGTCCTTTCTATTATAGAGCCTCCACACCCTCGTCTCCGGTACGCACTCTTATTACATTATCGATTCCATAGACAAAGATTTTTCCATCACCGATATGACCTGTATAGAGTTCTTTTTTGACAAGGTCGAGTATCTTATCTATCTTATCATCCTCAACTATAATATTTATCTGCTGTTTTGGCAAAAGTTCCATGACTTCATTTAATTCAACTTCGTACTCTTTTGTTCCAAGCTCAATGCCGCAGCCAAGCACCTGCATGACAGTCACACCACGCACACCTACTTTGCTCAATTCGCTAATAAGATTTGTAAGTTTCGACATTCCCGTTATTACTTCTATTTTAGATATTCCCATAGTCTTACTCTCCTTTACAACTTATAAATTTTAATTTTTCACTCTTTTGTTAGTATTTATCATTTTTCTGTATTGCTCTAAAGTAACACCTGAATATTTTTTAAATTCTTTCATCATATGCGGTTCATCGTAATATCCACAATCAAGTGCCACCTGTTCATACCTGACACCCTCTTTGTCTGCCTGCATCAGGAGATTTTGAAACCTGATATACTGAGCAAATTGCTTTGGCGAAATCCCGTGAAAACTCTTAAATATCCTTCTCAGATAACAGGCTGAATAGTTAGTCTCATCCTCAAGCTGCCGCATTGTTATCATGCCTTTTGTCCTGCTTATTCTGTTTACGAGATATTCATTTATCTTTTCCTTATCTGAAAGAGAATTTCTTCCTAAAACCATATCTTCATATGCCTTTTTGAATATGTCTATTCTCTCACTCATGGTCTTTGCCAATGCAATTTTCTCCGTAAGATTTTTCCCAAAAATATCTCCATCTATTTCAATGTCATCATTAACTATCATTTCCATTGTAATATCTTTTGGAAGTATTCCCTGTCCCGGCTGAAACCTCACACCAAAACAATCGTCCTGAGTACCCAGTTCCCACTTCTTTACACCGAACACCGTCCCGCTGATATATGTAGAAACTTTGTTTTCGCCTATATTGAAAAGCAAATCTATGCTCGCATCAGGAACGGCTTTAATACAGTGTTTTTTCTCATCATGAATCGTAAATTCATAAAAGTGTGAAATTCCGTAATCAGTTCTGTTAATCTGGCTGTAACCATCCATCTCCAAAGTCATGTACGGCTGAAAAGGATTTATAATATCTGTCTGCTTCATAGTAATCTCCATTCCTGCAGACATTCTCACAATCAATGAAGTTCAGGTTCATCCCACAAATGAAGTTTCACTCCTATTCCAAGCTTTAAGGCATTTTTATAAACAGTCTCGCCCCATGCTATGTCCTCAACCGGCATACCACCTACTGAATAGATTATCCTCTGCTTATCATTATCCCTTCCCGAAACCTTCTTTGTGATAACATCTGCTATATCTATAATTTCTTCTCTTGTTATCTTTTTGTCATGCAGCAGATCCATAAATTTTGCTCCGACCACCTGTACCGGGTCATAACTAGGATATGGATATTCATCCGCCCATGCCTCATAAAGTTTATAATTGTCAACCACCAGCTTTGTGTTTTCGTCAAGATAAAATTCTTCATCAAATCTTGCTGCTGACGGCATACAGATAAGTGCACCCTCTTTTATCCATTTCTCATCTATGTATGGGAAAAGACTTTCCTTATCACCTACGGATGTTGCTGTGTTTATTATATCACTGTCCCTGATAGCTTCTTCCATAGTCTCGCATACTTTTATCGTTGTTACCTGTGGAAATTCTTTCTTTACATATTCAACAAATGAGTCTATCGAATTTTTTCCACGACCTTTAATCTTTACCGTATCAATCTTAGGACATACACTCATAAATGCTGCAAGTGCTGTTTTTCCCATAACACCCGGTCCGACTATTGCAACTGTTGTTGAATCTTTTCTCGCAAGGTATTTTGCTCCGACTCCCGGAATGGCACCTGTTCTGTATGCACTTAACAGATTAGCGGACATAAGTGCAAGTGGAGCACCTGTATCCTTATCATTAAGCATCATCATAAGAATGGAACGCGGCAGTCCTTTCTTTTTATTCTCGATATTTGAACCATACCATTTCATTCCTGCCATCTGAAAGCTGCCGCCAAGATATGCAGGCATTGCCATAAATCTTCTGTCCTCACCATTCTTTGGCATCCCTTCAAACTCCGGATTATCAGGGAAAGTCACCATACATCCGTGTGAGTTATGATTTTCACCTCCCATGACATAATCCCCTTTGTTCAAAGTAACCATCATGTCCTCCATAACTTCCACGCATTTTCCCATATCTTTTACACCGGCTTTTATCATGTCCGGTTCACTTAAATAAATAAAATCAATTTTTGCACTCATGTTTTATCCCTCCGCTTCCATTACTGTTCATAACTGTAGTATAAACACTATCCAACTTTCACAATACATGGCAAAGGAATAAATTTAGTTTATATTATATATGCATTACCGCTGTTTTCAGTAATTATGCCATAATAAAACAAAAAAGTGCCAACGGAATTTAACCGTTGACACCTTTGTCATGTATTGATAATACCATAATTGTAAAATTTTTACAAGTATTGTTAGTCTTACTTTTTGTTTACAAGTAACAGTTCAGCCTTGCATTTCTTACATTTACAATAAACATATTATTCTTTTTTATATTGTTTGTATTGTAAAAAGCGATACAAGGATTATGTTTTTTATACTCTGCCAAAATCATCCATAAATGCAATATCAATCATAAACTCATACTGCTGTAAAATATTCTTCTCATCACTAGCATCTGCCAATACAAGATAATACTTACCCAGAATTTATCAGTCAATCCATTATCAGCCAATGCCTTAAAGTATTTTCCACTGTCACCTAGCATCATCTGTTTAACGACCTCCTCAAAATTCGGAGTTTTCACATCTGTAAGCACGGCAATCAAACCAATATCAATCGTCTGTGCATTGTAATAGTCAATTCCAAGTTCCTTAAACTTCTCAATACGATGCTTATTTTTCCAGAAATTGCCATACTGCGACAAATGCTCCTTAAAACGATTATCAATACCAATCTCCTGAGACATCTGTGACACTCTGTCTGTATAATAATGTATTGAGTAATTCATCATTTTCAAGGGCATTCCACGGATGTCCACTGTGAAGCTGTTCAAAAATAATTCTATAGCCTTTTATTGTATCCTGATTCAACACATCTAACCCAAACTCATCCAACACCTCTACATCACCAGATATATCTCTCTGGTCTGCAAACATTGCCCGGACAGCCTCCTCTGTACAAAGGAAATCACCTTCATAATCTCTTTTATAAGTGCCTTTCATTGGATCTGTTCCAATATAAACCGGCTTATCGTGCCTGTCTGCCGCAGGAACATCAATTCTTAGTATTTTCTTTTTCCCTACTATCACTGGTCTGTATTCTATCATTAATTTTATGAATGTAATAATCCTTATAAAACAAAATCAGTCAAGATAAAGTCCACACAACCACTTATTATGTAAGACTTTCTTAATAGTGTTAAATGATTTTAAAAATAAAAAGTAACCCACAAGTCTTTAACTCGTAAGTTACTTTTTACAATAATCATATTTTTATCAAAATTATCTCACCGGCTTAAACCTGTTATAATTAAGTGCACTTATATCAACCACTGTTTTCTCGCCGACTACCATCTGTGCAAGCATTAGTCCGACTGCCGGTGCAGTTCCAAATCCATGTCCCGTAAATCCGCACGCAAGTATCAGTCCCGGTGCTTCTTCTACCGGACTTAAAAAAGGTACTCCGTCAAATGCTTCGTCAAGCCATCCGCACCAGCTTCTTACTATTTTTGCGTCCCTGAGTGCAGGTATATAACTCTGAATCGCCCTGCTGCTTGCCGATAATGTCATTGAATTTGTTATAAGTTTTGACGGGTCTGCCGTGTTTGTTGACGGGTCTACCATCTCGTCTACTACCTCCCATCCGGAGTCTGAACCAAATACAAATGAACCATGATGTGTCTGATGTCCGTAAAAATCCGCTGTAGCACAGCCAAACATTACATCTATCATATGCGGCTGCATTTCTGTCACAAGACATTCATCTATAAGTCTTGTCATTGGTATATCTATGCCTATGGTTCTTGCTATCTCCCTGCTTTCATAGCCTGCCACAAGAATTACTGTTTCGCCCTCAAATACAGTGCCGTCATTTAAGATTACTTTTCTTACTTTTCCCTTGACTTTCTGCAATGCTTTTACCGGTGCATCAGTATAAAATCTTACTCCCATCTCAAGTGCTCTCTTATAATATCCGAGTGTTGTTGTGAGAGGATTTGCATGACCGTCCGTAGGACACCAGCTTGCTCCTATAACTTCATCTGAAAGATAAGGACATATCTCTTTGACTTCTTTTTCATCTATCATTCTCACATCAAGACCTACTGATTTTGCACTGTCTGCAAGTGTCCGGAGCTTTTTAAGATGTTCTTCTGTCTTACCCATTCGCAAATTTCCTTTCTGGGTATATTCAGTATCTACACCAAGCTCCTCTGACAATGTAGGCCACATATTTTTAATACCATACATTGCATATGGCAGTTCTCTTACATCACGGCCTGACTGACGGACACCGCCGCCGTTTCTCGATGAACCTCCATGTCCTATACTGTTTGTCGCCTCAAGTACAACTACATCCTTAACACCTTTTTTTGCAAGATAATAAGCAGCTGCACATCCGTTTACTCCACCACCTATGATAACTACCTCTGCTGTTTTATTCATGGCTTACACCTCCATCCTCTGCTAATATACACATCTCAATCGGTCTCATTGGTGCTCTTGAACTTGCAGGTACAACCTCTGACGGAGATACTTTAAGTTCAGATGCAATAATTGATTTTACCATTTTCCCACAAGTCTGCCCCTGACAAAGTCCCATTCCCGATCTCAAATATCTTCTCATTTCTTCCAATGTAAATATTCCCTCATGGACAGCTTTTCTTATCTGTCCCTTAGTCACTTCTTCACAACGGCATACCAGAAGGTTGTCGTCAGCACCCTCAACAAATGGTCCTATTTCTTTTAATTTTGCCTGAATGTCTGTCATAGTTAAACCCTCCTTATGCTTCTTTCTTATAAAATCTTGCTTTCATTACCATATCGTTAGGAACTTTTATTGTAAGCAGATTCGTGTGGTCAAATACAGGTGCACATCTCACTTTTGTGACTTCCGCCTTACATACTTCTTTTCCGTCCCTGCCAAGTGCAATACCCTTATCGCCAACCTCAGGAACAGGTAAAAATTCATATGGCATTGTGACTTCTCCAAATCCCGGTTCAACATCTTCCTCAACTAAGAAAATTGACTGACCTGAACATGATGCCACGCACATTCCGCAACCGATACATTTTTTCTCCTCATCAATAGCAGGAAGTGATGTAATATTTTTTCCTATACGGATGCAGCCCATCTTACAGGCATCCTGACACGGATTACAAGGAATGTTCTGCGTACACTCGATGACCGGATGGATTCCTTTCTGGTGTGTGACTCCCGGAAATCTTTCTATCTCATCATCAGCCACAAAACCTTTATTTAAAAGATTCATAGAAACATCAATTCCCTCATCTGTCTTTTCGACAAGTTTACCTCTGTTCTTTGGAGCAAACATACCCTGTCTTAATGTTTCAAGCTGATTTTCAAGTTCCTCTATTCTGGCATCTCTTTCTTCTTCCGTCATATATCCGAGATAGCACGTAATAGAAGCTCCTGACATTCTTCCCTCTATCATTGCTGAACTTGCTTCCTCAATGCCTGAAACATCACCTGCCGCATATATTCCCGGAACACTTGTTGCACCGTACCTGTCAATCTCAGGAACATGACCGCCTTTAGTATCATTCATCTTTACTTCAGCCTGCTTTAAAAGCTGTGACATCGGCGACAAACCGACAGCAAGGCAGACCGTGTCAACATCAAAATGTTTTTCAGTGCCGGGTATTATCTTCCAGTCAGCTCCTACCTGACCTATAACTACTCCCGTGACGGCATCTTCACCCTCAACTCTTACAATAGTATGTGAAAGATAGAACGGCACGCCACATCTTGCAATTTTAGCTGCATGAACTCCGTATCCTCCGACTCTCGGAGCTGCATCTGCAAGTGCTACGACCTCGCATCCCGCCTGCAAAAGCTGATAACTTACAACAAGACCGACATTTCCCGAACCGAGCATCAAAATCCTGTTTCCCGGTTTAATGTGATGAAGATTCATCATTGTCTGTGCAGCTCCCGCACCGATAACCCCCGGCTTAGTCCATCCTTCAAAATTGACCATATTTTCACTTGCTCCGGTTGCGACTAAAACTGCATCTCCTTTATAATGCCTGACGCTCCCGCCAACTTTTACCGTAACTTCCTTTTCAGGATAAAGACCTACGACTGTTGCATCTAAGATAACCTCAACACCGTATTTCTCAGCTTCATCAAGAAGCTCCTCACCAATCTTAAATCCTCTCACTTTAGCTTTGTGTTCCTTTGAACCAAAAAACTTATGTATCTGTTTAAAAAGCTGTCCGCCCGGCTTTGCATTTTCATCAAACACAATAGGTTTTAAACCTTTCTTTGCCGCCTCTATCGCTGCCGATAAACCAGCCGGACCTGCACCGATAACTATCATGTCATATCGTTCTATCTTCATAACTCTACCTCTTTTCTTGCGATCTCTTATCCAATACCAAACTCAAAAGCTCAATTTTATCTGTGCCAAAACACCACTTACTTTTCTTCAAAAATAACTATCAACTGTTATTTAAATATTCTTGCCGTTTATTCTATCTTTATCAATATCTTTTATATCCGCCAACAGCTTTATTCCTGCTAATATCCAGATAATTTATGCATCGGGTTTTGCCGAAACACCATACTGTGTCTGCACAACCATTCCTGCTTCAAGAGGTGTAATGCAAGTCCTGATATTTGGTTTACCGTCAACTATCATTACACAATCCGTGCACCTGCCTATTGCACAAAAAATTCCTCTCGGCTCATGTTTTTTCGCCGTATATCTGTGAGCCATAACACCCGCTGCCTTTAACGCTGCAGCAATCGGTTCACCCTCATATCCCTCAAGAAGTTTTCCGTCATAACTAAAAGTGACTTTCTTACGCTTAGGTGTCTCCCCTAAGATTGGATGATTTTCTATTCTTTCCATATATATCAGACCTCCTTAATCTCATTAATACACTTTTCTGCCCCTGAAAAAAATCCAGAAATAAAAATCCTGTGTCAAAACTTTTTCTTATACAAAGAACACATATATGCCATTTATATAAGAAAAACAAAAGACGCCTGTTATCTCTAACAGACGCCTTTGTCTTAATCATTTGTTGATTAGACTTTATCACTAAAATATTCAGTTGTATTGTAAAAAACGATATAAAGTCAGGGGATATTCACAATATTCTCCTATTTACTCTACAGTTCATCACTATCCAGCAGCACGGTAAAAGGACCGTCATTTAAAAGTTCAACTTTCATATCTGCACCAAACTCTCCCTGCTCTACTATCTCAATCTCCTCTTTGCATTTTGATATTATATATTCATACAATTCTTTTGCCATATCAGGTGCTCCCGCTTTGACAAATGATGGTCTGTTTCCTCTCTTGCAGTCAGCATACAATGTAAACTGCGATATAAGCAGCAGGCTGCCACCCACATCCTTTAAACCTAAGTTTGTCTTACCATTCTCATCCTCAAAAATACGCAGATTTATCATTTTATGTATCATCTTATCTGCAATTTCTTTCGTGTCACTCTCTCCCACACCTATAAGCACCATAAAACCTTTTCCTATCTGACCTCTTATCTCATTATCAATTGTCACTTTTGAATTTGATACTCTTTGAATTATAAAACGCATTTTCCCTCATTTCCGCATATGCTAACTAATCATTTAAAAACAATGTTTTTTATTTTATTCCTGCTTATCCCGTCATCATATTTAACATTTTCAGGGCACTTTGAATTATTTTTAAACCTGTTATCCTTAAACAGGATACCGTCACATTTCGCCAGTATTATTTCATCTTTTTTATTACCTTTTGAAAAATCATTATTTATAACTTTGCAGTCATAAACCGTACCGGTAGTTTTATCATTACTCCACCCTCCAATACGAAGCCCGCAATACAAATTATTATACATGATATTTTCACTGATTTTTATATCTCTTACATAATTTTCTTTTGTATAATAACTTTTCCACTCTTCAGATCCTACTTCTATTCCATAGTGATTTTTAAATGTCTTATTTCCTTTTACCAAAATATCTTTAGCACCATCTATATAGATTCCGGCATTTTCTGCAAATGAGCTTTTGCAATTATAAACCGTATTGTCAATACATTTACAATTTCTTGGCTGGTCCATTGTTAAATCATCACAATATCCTGCATTTCCGTAAAAATCTATTCCAATATTCGTATTATTGTAAACCTTATTGTTTTGAACATATATATTTGTACAATTACCTGCCACGGATATATTTTCAGACCATCCGTTTATATTATCATGCACTTTATTTCCCAAAATATAAACATGATGAATACTCTTTTTCTTCTCTCCAAGTAATAGTACAGCATTTGCTTCACCACCAGGCTTTTCAATACTTCCAGGTCTTGTAGTAATTATATTTCTGAACTCACATTTTTCTATCACAATACTGCTTTCACTGTTTTTCATCAATATACCGCATACATTTTCAGCTTTAATATTTCCAATATGAAGTTTTTGTATTTTGATATAACTCTGTCCTCCCATATCAAATACTGCCGCACTTATATTATCTTTATTTGATATGTTCACTTTTTCATTTTTATATGCAGCTATTGTAATATATCCTCTTTTTTTATTCCCTGATTTGTGAAATATAAACGGTCCTTTATAATTTCCCTCTCTTATATAAATTACTGTTCCCGCATCAGCTTTATCTATGGCTTTTTGCAGAGAAACGAACGGATATTTTTTACTGCCCGTTGATTTTTTATTTCTTTTCTGAGATACATAAATGATTTTTTTGTTATTCACTTGTTTTGCATTGATGGATTTTCCAAAAATAATGCCAAATATGCATAATAACATTATAAAACTCAATAAAAATATTATTTTTTTATTAACATTTTTCATTCTTAAATATTTTTTCTCCAATCCGATATATTTTGCTTACTTACAAATTAATATATGTTGACCTGCTTTGCCATTTTGTCAACAAGACCAGATTTGACTGCATGATTGCAAAAATTACATTACAATATATCAATCCATGACATCAAATCCAGACAAAAAACTTTTCAACTTAAACATTTTGAAAGCCTGCATATGTAAATCAAAAAAAACAGAGATGACATAATCTTAAACATATGTACATCTCTGTTAAATCCAGTGTCTGATGTCAGCATATACTTCAATAAAATAATCATTTACCTTATACCAAACCAGACATTTTTCTAAATCAAAACCATTATAAATTCTCAAATTGATTATTCAGCTGCTTCTGCAAGTATCTCTTTCTTATTGTAAGAACCGCAAGACTTGCATACTCTATGAGACATCATCAAAGCTCCACATTTGCTGCATTTTACCAAATTTGGTGCTGACATCTTCCAATTTGCTCTTCTTTTATCTCTTCTTGATTTTGAAGATTTATTCTTTGGACAAATAGACATTACATTCCACCTCCTAGCCTTTTCCTTTACAACACTTCTCCGATTATACCTAACTTTCGGAGATTTGTCAATATATTTTCAAACTTTTTTTATTGTATTAGTAAAATGCTCGTAAAGCAGTGTAACACCAGGAGCAAAACGCTGGTTTTGCTTTTTTATTATTTCACGAGTCTTGCTGTCTCTCTTGCAATAGCAAGTTCTTCGTTTGTAGGAACTATCCATACAGGTACTTTACTGTCTTTTGTTGAAAGAAGTATTTCTTCTCCGCGTGTCTGGTTTGCTTTCTCATCAATCTTTACACCAAGTGCACTGATTCCCTCCATGATCATCTCACGAACTTCTTTGTTGTTTTCTCCTGCTCCTGCCGTAAGTGCTATAGCATCTACTCCACCAAGTGCCATATAGTAAGCACCAATATACTTTACAATGCGATAAACAAGTACATCAAGGGCATTTGCTGCATCTTTATTTCCGCTTTCTCTTGCGTCTACAAGATCTCTGAAGTCATTTGATACACCTGAAAGACCAAGCACACCTGACTTTTTATTCAAGATAGTTGTCATCTCACTTACTGAAATGTTTTCTTTCTGACATATGAACTCTATGATAGCAGGGTCAATATCTCCTGAACGCGTCCCCATTACAAGTCCTTCAAGCGGTGTCATTCCCATGCTTGTATCGATTGATTTGCCGTCTTTGATAGCTGAGATACTTGCTCCACTTCCGATATGGCAGACAATCATCTTTGAATTGTTATAATCAAGTCCTGCAAGTTCTGCAAGTCTCTTTGATACAAAACTGTGGCTTGTTCCGTGGAAACCATAACGGCGAACTCCGTATTTCTCATAATACTCTTTTGGAAGACCATATAAATATGCTTTTGCCGGCATTGTCTGATGAAATGCTGTATCAAATACTGCAACATGCTTCACACCTGGCATTGCTTCCTGACATGCACGCACACCTAATATATTTGCAGGATTATGAAGTGGTGCAAGATCATTACAGCTCTCAATATCCTTGATAACATCTTCAGTTATGACAACTGATGACGAAAATTTCTCGCCACCATGTACCATACGATGTCCCACTGCATGAATCTCATCAAGTGAATTTATAACACCTCTCTCTTTATCTACAAGAAGTTCAAGCACCTTCTTAATCGCAATACCATGCTCCGGAAGATCTGTCTCCGTAACAAACTTATCTCCATGAGCCTTATATGTAATCTTTCCGTCAAGACCGATTCTCTCACAATTTCCTGATGCACTTACCTGCTCTGTCTCTGAATCGATAAGCTGAAATTTAAGTGATGAACTTCCACAATTTACTACTAAAATATTCATTTTCTGTTTCCTCCGTATAATAATTTACTTGTGCTCTCCATAAAAGAATAATGCCACCGTACCGGGTCCTGAATGTGATGCTATAACCGGATCTAACATCCTGATCACAACTTCTCCGATATTGAAATTTTCTCTGACTTTCTTTGCAACATACTCTGCATCTTCAATGCAGTCTCCATGACTTATATATACCGACTGACCGTCAGGTACTATAATACTGCTTTTCATATGCTTCACAAGTGCATCAAGAGATTTTTTTCTGCCTCTGGCATTTTCCATAGGAATCAGATGTCCATTATCATCAACATGCAAAACCGGCTTTATACTTAATGCTGTACCTACAACGGCGGTCGTGGCAGATATCCTGCCACCCCGCTTCAGGAAAAATAAATCATCAACAGTAAACCAATGGCATATATTGTTTCTGTGTGCTATTATCCAGTCTGCATTTTCAGAAATCGACATACCCTTTTCTTTATTGTCAATAACATATTTTACCAGAAGCCCTTCGCCGAGTGCCGCCGCCAGTGAATCGACTGCATAAAGCTTTCTATCAGGATATTTCTGCGATAATGAGTTTGTGACAAGTGATACTGCCTGAAAAGTTCCGCTAAGTCCCGAAGAAAATCCCACATAAAGATAATCCTTTCCCTGCTTTACTATTTCCTCAAGCATATCCATGGCATCACCGACCGTAACCAAAGATGTGGTTATTTCTTTTTTCTGACGCATCATGCTGTAAAAATGTGCCAAATCAGTCTTTTGACCTTTAATGTATCCTTTGTATTCCTCTCCGTCTACATAATAATTTAACGACAGAATCTCAAGTCCATACTTTTCAATCATATCTTCCGGCAGATTTGCGGTCGAATCCGTAACTATCACATAGTCATTTGACATTTCACTACCTCCATATCCCACTGCTATATATATTATACTGCATATATATGTTACATACGCAAATCACTTAATATATAAAGCATAATTTTTTGTTTACCGTTCACACTTGCAGTGCTATCAGTTCCCCTTTTGTTACTATGTCAATGAAATAAAATTACTGTCCATAAATCTACAGACAGTAATTTATAAACAACTATGTTAAGTATAATGTAATTTCACCTGATTGGCAAGTATATGTTTTTATAAAATATTATATTCAGGTAACACCTCATTTGCAAAACTAATTTCCACCCCTATATGACTTGTCG
>NZ_QUEB01000014.1:0-100406 GCF_003477845.1 Clostridium sp. AF34-13 | reverse complement strand
ACGACAAGTCATATAGGGGTGGAAATTAGTTTTGCAAATGAGGAAAACTTCATTGTCGCACGAAAAACTTAACTTTACAACAAAAAAACTTTATTAATATATGAACAAATTTTACAACAAGAACTTCATTGTCGCACGAAAAACTTAACTTTACAGCAAAAAAACTTTATTAATATATGAACAAATTTTACAACAAAAACTTCATTGTCGCACGAAAAACTTAACTTTACAACACCCAGACAAAAATAAGGATTATTATCATGACCGAAGGGCGTTTGAACAACGCCGGTACTTAAGGTGCGTTGTTTGCACCTTTATGTACCGCTGCGTTGTTCTCCGAGCGAAAGCGTCCCTAAGCGCATAATAATAATCCTTATTTTTGTCGTCACTTAAACATCAAATCAAAATCCCATTGCAAAGTGCAATTCCAAGTACTGCCGATATAAGTATAAGTATTCCGTTACCTGCCTTTGCCTTGAGCATAAGTACCAGATTTACAAAATAAATAACAAATGTAATGATAAGTGTCGTAACCACACTTCCTCCTATAGCTGTTCCTGTTTCTATATTCTGGTATATCATTGATACCATGACATTTAACAAAAGTCCTGCTATTATTGGCCTTATCCATCTTCCGATAAGCTTAAATACTGCTATTCCCTCAAATTTTTCATAGAGGTAATATATTATACAAAATACTATTCCTGATGCTGCAACACTGCACGCAAATCCTGCAAGTGCTACCGCATATCCCTGAAGTACACTGCCGTCTATGTCAAAACCGATAAAGTAACCGATTCCGGCAAGTGTCTTACAGAGGATAGAACCCGGAAGTACATTTACTATTGAAACGAGCTGGCTGTAAAATTCATTTTCCTTTATCATTCCGGTACTTACAAACATACCGTCTGCTACTGATAAATAAGCATCACCGCCACCGAAAGATATTATTGATGATGCAAATCCTCTAAACAGATAAATCCATGTGTCTTTTGTTATGATAAATGCCGGTATTGAAAGTATTATTATAAATAATAACCATGTTATCATCTCTTTTGAAAATCCTGCCGCTGTGAGCCTGTGTCCTGCCTTTTCAAGCTCTTCTTCGGATCTTTTACCTTTGCTCATACCATATCTCGTACAAACATAAAGTCCATGTATTGCAAGTATGAACATAAATATCTTTAACCCTGTCTCAAGATAAATATTCTGTATTATACCTGCTTTTCCTACACAAAGTATATATAATATAATGGTAATTCCTGAAACAAGTGTATTTTTTATGTTAAATCTGCAATGTGTATAAAATATTCCAAAAAATGCAATTCCAAGAACTTGAACCGTTGAAAGTCCAAATACAGGTGTTTCTTTTATGCCAAGTATATTGTAAACAGATTTTCCGCATGATAATATAAAAACAGCTATCATTATAACAAATGCCCTGCCAAATCTTTTTACAGACTCTTTCTTTGCTTCCTGCATACTCTTTACAGCATATTGTGTAAGAAGGCAGCTTATAAATGCTGTAAGACCGATAGAAAGACACTCTATCTGCACAAAAAGTTTTTCGTCAACCTTTGACAAAACCGATAACATAAGTACGGTCATAAGCACACCCGGAAAAGCCATAAGGAATGCAGCAATTGCCATACCCTTAGCTCCATATGCACGTTTTCCAAGACCTGTAGCAATCTCGACCGGTAAAGCACCCGGAGTAATACTTGCCACGATCACATCCTTGTCATATTCACTTTTTTCAACTATTTTCTGGTCTTCAACAACTTCTCTTTCAATAACAGGGATTAAAGCAGTTCCGCCACCGAAACCAACCACACCTATTTTGAAGATTGAAGCCATCAGTTTTAATTCTTTTTGTATCTCTGCCTTCATATTCTTTAATTCCTATCTTTTTTCTATATCATATAGGATTACTATGAATAAAGCAAGCCTATTTACAAATTTTCTCACTTTTATTACAAAATCAAATATTTGTTTGTGTTTTTATAACATTTAGTGATAATTCATAAAATATATCAAACAACTAATACTGTTCACTCACACAACATTTACTGTCATGCTATGCTTTCTCATAAGGTATATAAAATAAAACAGCATATGATTTCTGCCTAAGAACCATATACTGCCTTTTTTTATAAATTCGGAAAACAGTTCTTATCATAAATACTTCTTTAATCTCGAAAAAATATACTCTACAGTTTCTTCTATACTTTTTCCTGTAGTATCTACTTCAATATCAGGATTTTCAGGCTCCTCGTAAGGACTTGATATTCCCGAAAAATCGGCTATCTCACCTGCTCTTGCTTTTTTATATAAGCCCTTTACATCCCTTTTCTCACATTCCTCTAATGGAGTACTGATGTAAATTTCTATAAAACTGTCTTTTCCTACTATTTCTTTTGCATTTCTTCTATCTTTTCTAAATGGAGAAATAAATGATGTGAGTACTATAAGCCCTGCATCATTCATCAGTTTTGATACCTCAGCTATACGCCTGATATTTTCTACTCTGTCCGCTTCGCTGAATCCCAGATTTTTGTTCAGTCCCATCCTGACATTGTCCCCGTCAAGTACCATTGTCTTTTTACCGTAAATAAATAATCTTTTCTCAAGCTCATTTACTATTGTCGATTTGCCTGAACCTGATAAGCCCGTAAGCCATATCGTCTTTGGCTGCTGCCCTAACTGTTTTGCACGCACATCTTTTGTTATATCCATGCTGTGCCATGTTAGATTTCTCTCGGTATCAACATTTTTCTTTAGCTCTTTTTTATCAAATGCTTCTGTATCCGAATATCCGGTCCCACCCAAAATATCCTGCATAAAACAAATTCCATCTGTCTCTTTTGCAGAAAAATCTGATAAATTATCCATTTCTTCCTCCATAAATAATTTATTGCCGCAATTCCTATAAACTATACAGTTGTAAATTACAGCCCATTATTTTACTATGCGTATCTCATTTTTTAGTTTATGCACCTCATCATTATATTCTACATACACATGATATTCGTCCTTTGCAAACTCCTTTAAAGGTATCGCAAAGCTTTCCTTTTTATCTTTAAAAGCAACATTTTCCATGTCTTTAACATATGCATTGTGCTCACCGATAAAATAAATCCTGTCAACTGCTCCCGGTCTCATATTGCAAAGAAATAATTCATCGCATATTCTTCCATTGCCAAAATAATAACCATCTGTTTTTTCTTTTGACAATACCGGCAGTTCACCAGCGAATTTTTCTAGTGGATTAAGTTTTCCAAATATCACATTGTCATTCTTTTCCATTGATACGCAGAATTCTTTTATATCAGGTGCAAATATCCATGCACTTGAAAATACTTTTCTGATTTTTGAACCATGAAGTTTTTCTCCGGTGCCTGCATCAATTTCCTGGATAATGCTGTGCACATCATCCGTCTGCTCTCTTAGGTATCCCTGTGCAACAAGAAGATATTTTTCATCTTCAGAATGGATAACTCTTGAAAATCTAAGCGAACTTAAAACCTCCGTCTGTTCACTTACCCTGTATGACATATCCTTTTCGTCTATATCTATTATCTTCACCATAGAATTTTTGGTGGAGCGTTTTCCTCCGGGCACAATGACTTTTCCATCATATTTAACAACATTTCTTATATCAAACAATACGATTTTCTTTTTGTCCCCATTGTCCTCCATAAGTGATGTGTATTCAGGAAATGAGCATACCGGTATAACAGCTTCCCCTTCTCTATGCTCTGACTTGTCTTTAAGCACATACTTGCTCACATCGCTGTCCTGCCATACCTTTGGCGGTGCGATTATCCAGTCAGGCTTTAACTCTTTCCAGTCAATGCTTATTATAGAGTTAAGTCTTTTTGCCGTTATAAGTATCCTGCCGTCATTGTATTCTATGTTTGATGTGTCGATCCAGTTGTCATACACTCTGTATTTGTCACCGACAATACTGTGAATATCACAATATTTTATAAGTTCTCCTGTTTTTAGATTAAGCTCTGCTATCCTGTCAGATAAATGTCCATCATCAGATGCAGTAACAAAGAAAAGTGAATCTCCATGCTGTGTTATGGCTCTTCCTATCCTGTATTCAAGAAGATATGTCCTATACACTCTGCCCATATAATCCATCTCATGGTATCTGCACGGAGTGACCCTGCCATATTTGTCAATCCTGTTTGCAGTCTTGTCCACAAGCAGAAAATGACCGTTTGCAAGCGGTATCATACCAAGCTTTCCTGTTTTTATCTGAATAGAATATCTGACATCCCCGTTTCTGTCTATTGCAACCGGGCTACCTATCGCAGTATTAAGCATTATAAAACCAAATTGTGACATTTTCGTGTCGGTTTCTGAAACCATATTCCTTATATTTTCCTGAATAGGCGAAACATATATCTGAATGACTCTGTGCTTTATTGTCTCGCCGTTTTTATCTACAAGGCTTAAGTCAATTTTATTATTTCTACCGCCATACAAGCCAAGTATCGGAACTCTGTGTCTTGTCGTGTACTCTGTTTCGCCTGTAAAATCGCAGTCCGGAGTGTCACCTATAACTCTATACACAACTTTACATTCTTTTGAAGAATTGAATAAAATAAATGCCGTCTGTTTTGCAAGTCCATATGGATTTGGTATGACAAGCAGATATTTAAATGTATAAAGATGCCTGTCAAGAATTTTTTCAAAAGCATAATCTCTGACCTGTGCCTGAAAACTTTTCTGCATCTCTTTCTTGAAAGGTGACATTACTCTTTTTTCTTTTCTCTCAAAAACTTCTGTCTCATACATCCTGTCAAGTTTGTTCAAATCACTTACGCTGTAAGTCATCTTGCCGCCATTTTTTACTTCCACAAATAATTTTTTCATAAATAAATTAGCCTTTCATCTTCATTGTAAGCTGAATCCTCTTTTTTTCAAGATCAACACTCATAACTTTGACATCAACTATATCTCCGACACTGACTACATCGAGCGGATGTTTAACAAATCTGCTGTCTGAAAGTTCCGATATATGAACAAGTCCGTCCTGGTGGACTCCTATATCCACAAATGCACCAAAATCAATAACATTTCTGACCGTTCCCTTAAGTATCATCCCCGGTTTTAAATCTTTCATTTCAAGTACATCGGTGCGAAGTATCGGCTTTGGCATCTCATCACGCGGATCTCTGCCCGGCTTTTCAAGTTCTTTTACTATGTCTGCAAGCGTTATCTCACCTATACCGAGTTCCTCTGCCATCTTTGCCTTGTCTTTTATGCGGTACTCAATGCTGTTTTTAGCATTTTTTCCACTTCCTGCAAAACTGTCCCTGCTGTTTTTAGAATTATTTCCATCATCCTCAAATTCGATACCTGCACCGTCACCTAATGCTTTCATTAGTGCCGCACCAAATGCTGAGTTTTTATTTTTTACAACAAAATCTTTCTTCTTTTTCTTTCTCTCAGGCTTTGTGTTTTGTGCATTTTTTTTATGCTCAATATTCTTTGCAGCCTCAGTCTGTATCTCTTTTAATTCTTCCTGTGATATGCCAAGTTTTTCAAGAAGTGCCTCGGCGGCATCATATGACTCCGGATGAACGCTTGTCGCATCAAGCGGATTGTCTCCACCCTCTATCCTCAAAAATCCCGCACATTGTAAAAATGCCTTTGGTCCGAGTTTGGCAACTTTCAAAAGCTGCTTTCTGTTTGTAAACTTACCATTTTCCTCTCTGTATATAACTATGTTTTTAGCTATAGCCTTGCTTATACCTGATATATACTCAAGAAGCGAAGCTGACGCTGTGTTTATGTCAACACCAACCCTGTTTACGCAGTCTTCAACAACTCCCGTAAGTGTTTCCTCAAGTTTTTTCTGGTTCATATCATGCTGATACTGACCGACACCTATGGATTTTGGATCTATTTTTACAAGTTCTGCAAGCGGGTCCTGAAGTCTTCTCGCTATCGAAGCTGCACTTCTCTCACCGACATTAAGTTCCGGAAATTCTTCCGTTGCAAGTTTGCTTGCTGAATAAACGGATGCCCCGGCCTCATTTACGATGATATACTGAACCGGCTTATTTATCTCTTTTAACATCTCCGCGATTATAAGCTCAGACTCCCTTGATGCAGTTCCGTTTCCTACTGATATAAGAGATATATCGTACTTATCAATAAGTTTCTTAACAGTTTTCTTTGTCTCCTCGACCTTATTCTGTGGTTCTGTAGGAAATACTACTGTCGTGTCGAGAACTTTTCCCGTACTGTCAACCACCGCAAGCTTACATCCTGTTCTGAAAGCCGGGTCCCAGCCAAGAACATTTCTTCCCTTAATAGGCGGCTGCATAAGAAGCTGTTCGAGATTTTTTCCAAAGACTTTTATCGCTCCGTCCTCAGCTTTTTCAGTAAGTTCATTTCTTATCTCACGCTCTATCGCAGGTGCTATAAGTCTTTTGTAACTGTCCTCTATAGTGTCCGCAAGTATCTCGTTTGTGTTTGCATTGTCGTTTGTTATAACCATCTTTTTAAGGTAAGTGATTATCCGCTCCTCAGGTGCTTCGATTTTTACGGTGAGAAACTTTTCTTTTTCTCCCCTGTTTATCGCCAATATCCTGTGACCTGCTATCTTGTCGAGTTTTTCCTGAAATTCGTAATACATTTCATAAACAGATTTTTCTTTTTCATCTTTAGCATTAGATATAAGTAAGCCCTCCTGCATCGTTATATTCCTTATATATATACGATAATCCGCATTGTCAGATATTATCTCGGCTATTATGTCTTTTGCTCCAGAAATGGCATCCTCAGGCGTTGCAATCTCTTTTTCCTCTGAAACATAGTCCATTGCAAGTGTTTCTACAGACTCTGATGCAGCCTGCTCAAAGATTATATCAGCGAGCGGTTCAAGACCTTTTTCTTTTGCTATTGTTGCCCTTGTTCTTCTCTTTGGTCTGTACGGCCTGTATAGGTCATCAACCACAACCTGTGTCTGTGCCTGCTCTATCTGCTTTTTAAGCTCCTCTGTGAGTTTTCCCTGCTCTTCAATGCTTGCAATCACCTGTGCTTTCTTTTCTTCAAGATTTCTAAGATAAGTCAGTCTCTCATTAAGATTTCTAAGCTGTTCATCATCAAGAGAACCGTGTGCTTCCTTTCTATATCTTGCGATAAAAGGAATCGTATTTCCCTCATCTATAAGTTTGATAACGGCTTCTACCTGCCATTTTTTTATCTCAAGTTCCTCGGCAATCTTTGCCGCAATATCTAATTTGTTATCCATGATAATCTCCATTTCTATGCACATTTTCTGCCCATAAACAGTGTTCCTGTCCACACCTATATATAGCAGGAAACACCTTTTCTCTAAACACACAACAGACGGCTATAAAATAGCCGCCTGTTGTAAATATATAAACGATTAAATTTTTCCGTGCTAACTATTTTGTATGTTTTACGCATCAAAACGAATCTTATTTATAACACTGCCAATCTCTTTTGCAGCATTTTCATATACTGCTTCAGTGATATCTTTTGTTACAAAACCTGTCTCATCATCATAACCTGCATCAACAAACTCAACCTCGCCGAATAATTCTTTTATCTTTGCTTCGTTATCAGCTTTGTTTCCTGATACTCTTACAAAGAATTTAGAAACTACTTCATCCATAGGCATAAGCTCAAGTTTCTCATCTGACCAGATGACATTGATGTTATTGTCAAGATTTTCTGATGCCTCCATAATATCAGAAACAACCGCACTTGCTGTTGCAAGCTTACCTGCTCCCTGACCATAAAACATTACATCCCCGACCATGTTTCCTTTTACAAGGATAGCATTAAACACTCCGTCAACACTGTAGAGTGGATGGTCATGTGTGATAAGTTTTGGTGCTACCATCGCACTTACTTTATCCCCTGCTAATTTACTTGAACCAAATATCTTAACTTTTGCCTTAAGCTTTGCAGCATATTTAATATCCCTGTCAGTTATCTTTGTGATACCCTCTGTATAAATATCCTCAAAGTCAAGCTGCTTTCCATATGCAAGTGATGTGAGAATAGCAATCTTACGGCACGCATCATATCCCTCAACATCTGCCGTCGGATCAGCTTCCGCATATCCTTTTGCCTGTGCATCCTTAAGAACTGAGTCAAAGTCAGAACCGTTTTCTGTCATCTCAGTAAGAATAAAGTTTGTTGTACCGTTTAAGATACCTGAAATCTCATCTATCTCATCAGGAGCTAAAGATGTCTGAAGTGGTCTTATGATAGGAATACCACCACCTACACTTGCCTCAAATAAAAAGTTTACATTTTTATCTCTTGCAATCTGTAAAAGTTCGGTACCAAATGAAGCAACAAGTGCTTTGTTTGATGTTACGACATTTTTTCCTTTAAGAAGACTTGCCTTAACAAATTCATATGCAGGATGAAGTCCTCCCATTGTTTCGACAACAATCTTTACTTCATCGTCATTTTCAAGGATTGAGAAATCATGCACAACATATTTTTCTGCCGGATCTCCCGGAAAATCCCTGAGGTCAAGTACATATTTTACTTCTATATCCTGACCTGCTCTCTTTGATATTATATTGCTGTTTTTATCTAATATCTCAAAAACACCTGAACCTACTGTACCATATCCTAATATTCCTACTTTTACCATCTCATCCTCCATCTCTTAGTTCTGTTTGTCTGTCGATGTAATCCATGCAAGATATGCATTTATAAACGGATCAAGATTTCCATCCAGCACTCCTGCCACATTACTTACTTCCTGACCTGTTCTGTTGTCTTTTACCATAGTGTAAGGCTGCATTACATATGAACGAATCTGACTGCCCCAGCCGTTATCCTTGACCTCGCCACGGATACCGCTCGCCTTTTCAAGCTGCTCCTGTTGTTTAAGCATATAGAGCTTTGCCTTAAGCATCTGCATGGCTTTATCTTTATTCATATGCTGGGAACGCTCATTCTGACACTGTACCACGATTCCGGTTGGAAAATGCGTGATTCGTATTGCCGATGAGGTCTTGTTTATATGCTGTCCACCTGCACCACTTGAACGATATGTATCTATCCTGATATCATCATCTGCAATCTCAACATCAAGATCCTCCTCTATATCAGGCATCACATCACATGATACAAAAGAAGTCTGTCTTTTTCCTGCCGCATTGAACGGAGAAATCCTAACAAGACGGTGCACACCGTGTTCTGATTTCAGATAACCATACGCATTTTCACCGTCTATTTGCAATGTAACTGATTTGTAGCCGGCCTCATCACCGTCAAGAAAATCTATCATCTCAACATTGAAACCTTTTTTCTCAGCCCACCGCTGGTACATTCTGCATAGCATACTCGCCCAGTCGCAACTCTCTGTTCCGCCTGCTCCTGCATGAAGCGTAAGTATAGCATTGCATTTATCATATTCACCACTTAATAATGTCTCTATCCTGAGTGCATTATATTCTTCCTCAAAGGCATTAAACGACTCCTCCACCTCAGGCAGAAGACTTGCATCATTTTCCTCCTCGGCTATGTCTATAAGTGTAAGTGTATCATCTTTGTCATTGCAAAGTTTCTCATATCTCTCGATAGTCGTCTTTAACTTTTTACAATCCTGAACAACTGCTGCCGATTTATTTGGATCATCCCAAAATCCCGGCTCTTCCATAGTATGCTCTAACTCTTCGACTCTGTCACGCTTATTAGCTAAGTCAAAGTGAGTTCCCCATTTCAAGCAGTGGTTCATCGTAATTTGATAATGCTATCCTGATATTATCAAATTCTACCATCAACTCACCTCTTTCTATTAAAACTTTTTAGAATTTTCTTCCGCAGCACATCTTATATTTCTTACCGCTTCCACATGGACACGGATCGTTTGGCTGCACTTTTCTTCCCTCGCGCTTTTTAGGCTTTGCTGCTACAGTCTCATCTTTGTTTGTTCCCGTAACTTTTGCTACCTGTTCACGCTCAACTTTCTGCTCTATCTGAATATGTGTAAGTGCTTTTACAGTCTCTTCAGTAATTGCATCTATCATCGAATCAAACATTTCAAATCCGGCAAATTTGTACTCAACTACAGGATCTCGCTGACCGTATGCCTGAAGTCCGATACCCTGACGGAGCTGATCCATATCGTCGATATGATCCATCCATTTTCTATCGATAACTTTAAGAAGGATAATTCTCTCTACTTCTCTTATCTGGTCTGCCTCAGGGAACTCAGCTTCCTTAGCTTCATAAACCTTTACGGCTTCTTCTTTAAGTCTCTGGATAAGTTCATCTTTTGAACCATGTTTTAATTCTTCATCTGAAAGAACTATCTTTTTTATAGGGATTATAGGACGGATAACATTATTTAACTCTGCAATATCCCATTCCTCAGGAGAACCCTCATCGCCTATAATCGAAGAAACACATTTTTCTACAACATCAGTTATCATCTTATAGATAGTATCTCTCATATTCTCACCGTCAAGAACCTTGCGGCGCTCTTTGTAGATAACTTCTCTCTGCTCATTGTTTACACGGTCAAATTCAAGGAGGTTCTTTCTGATACCAAAGTTGTTGCCCTCTATCTTCTTCTGTGCACTCTCAATGGCATTTGAAAGCATCTTGTGCTCTATCTGCTCACCATCAGGCATTGCTGAGAAAAGTCCCATAAGTCTCTCTGAACCGAAAAGACGCATAAGATCATCCTCAAGTGAGATGTAAAATCTTGACTCACCCGGATCGCCCTGACGACCGGCACGACCACGGAGCTGATTGTCGATACGGCGTGACTCATGTCTCTCTGTACCTATTATCTTCAAACCTCCGAGTTCCTTAACGCCATCGCCAAGCTTAATATCAGTACCACGACCAGCCATGTTAGTAGCAATTGTCACTGCACCCATCTGACCTGCATCGGCAATAATCTCAGCCTCAAGCTCATGGAATTTGGCATTAAGAACTTTATGCGGAATACCTTTCTTCTTAAGCTTTTCGCTAAGGTATTCAGATGTGTCAATATTTATCGTGCCCACAAGTACAGGCTGTCCTTTTTCGTGTGCCGCTACTATATCAGCAACAACAGCATTGAACTTTTCTTCCTTTGTCTTATAAACAGCATCTTCATAATCGATACGAGCTACCGGAAGATTTGTAGGAACCTCAACAACATCCATCTCATAGATGTCACGGAATTCTTTTTCCTCTGTAAGAGCTGTACCTGTCATACCTGATTTCTTTGCATATTTATTGAAGAAGTTCTGGAATGTAATGGTTGCAAGTGTCTTACTCTCTCTCTTAACCTTTACATGTTCTTTTGCTTCTATAGCCTGATGTAATCCGTCTGAGAAACGGCGTCCCGGCATGATTCGTCCGGTAAACTCATCGACGATAAGTACCTCATCATCTTTTACAACATAATCTTTATCCTTAAACATAAGAGAATGTGCTCTGAGTGCAAGGTTTATGTTGTGCTGTAATTCAAGATTGTCCGGATCTGCAAGGTTTTTAACCTGGAAAAATCTCTCTGCTTTTCTTACGCCTTCTTCAGTAAGGTTTACATTCTTATCTTTCTCATCAACAACATAATCACCGGTTTCCTGCTCTTCCTCGTTCATGATGATGTCCATCTTTGAAAGTTCTTTTGCAGTACCCTTTGTCAGTTGTTTAACAAATATATCACAAGCTTCGTAAAGCTTTGTTGACTTGCCACTCTGTCCTGAAATGATAAGTGGTGTTCTAGCCTCATCAATAAGTACTGAATCGACCTCATCGATAATCGCATAGTGAAGTTCTCTCTGCACAAGTTCCTCTTTATATACGACCATATTGTCACGAAGATAATCAAAACCAAGTTCATTGTTTGTAGCATATGTTATATCGCAGTTGTATGCTTCTCTTCTCTCGTCATTGTCCATTGAATTTAAGATAACACCAACTGTAAGGCCGAGAAACTCATGAACCTGACCCATCCACTCAGCATCACGTTTTGCAAGGTAATCATTTACCGTAACGATATGAACACCTTTGCCCTCTAATGCATTTAAGTATGCAGGAAGTGTCGAAACAAGTGTTTTACCTTCACCTGTACGCATCTCTGTAATTCTTCCCTGATGAAGAATCACACCACCGATAAGCTGTACACGGTAATGTCTCATTCCAAGAACTCTTGTTGCTGCCTCTCTGACTGTTGCATATGCCTCAGGAAGCAGATCATCTAATGTCTCTCCCTTTTCAAGACGTGCTTTAAACTCAGGTGTTTTCGCCTTAAGTTCATCATCTGTCAATTTTTCAAACTCAGGAGCAAGAGCTTCTATTTTATCCACTATCGGAATAATTCTTTTCACTTCATGCTGACTGTGAGTACCGAAAATTTTACTAAATATACTCATGAATTTCACTCCTATACATTATTACTATTTATTTGTATAAAAAAACTATTTTACAGTATATCATTAAATACTTTGTTTTTCAACCTTTGTTTTTTGCTAAAACACTATACTACCGCAAGAATAAAGAGTCGCTTACGACTCCCTTGTGCTTGAGCGGAATGCGTAATATTTATTTCTTTTCCGCGAAATGCACATCCTCACGGACTGTTTATTATGTTGTAGGAAAGGAGAATTTTCCTGCAACATAATAAACAGTCCCGGAATCTTCCGGGACTGCTTTTGCTTAAATCGATTTCATACTCTTGTTTTCATATATGTAACACTCTCTCCAAAGTGTTAATTTCATTTTATGTTACTTATGTAACAGCTCATTGTATTGCCAATTATCTTTTTATGGCTGAACTGTTACTATATTTATTAAAACTCAGGCTCTATAAGTCCAAATGTATTTCCTTTTCTCTTGTAAACTACATTTACCTCATCTGTTGCTGCATTACGGAATACATAGAAATTGTGTCCGAGAAGATCCATCTGGATGCAGGCTTCTTCCGGATCCATAGGCTTCATGCCGAACTTCTTTGAACGGATGATCTTAATCTCATCATCGTCTTCTATCTCTTCTTCGATAAATGCTTTGCTTAAGCTTGTCGCTGCCTGCTGCTTGTCAACAAGTTTGTTCTTGTACTTGCGTAACTGTCTCTCAATAACCTCCTCAACCAAATCTATTGAAACATACATATCATCACTGACCTGCTCAGCTCTTACGATGTTTCCTTTCATAGGGATCGTAATCTCTATTTTCTGTCTTTCTTTCTCTACACTCAAGGTAACATGAACTTCAGTTTCCGGAGTGAAATACCTCTCAAGCTTTCCGATCTTTTCCTCGATTGCTGCTTTAAGTCCATCTGTTACATCAAGATTTTTACCACTGATAATAAATTTCATGACTATCACTCCTTTACAAATTGTTAAATTTATTATACCTCACTTTTTCTTAAAAAGCAAGTAAAATTGCACAATAATATAATCATTTACATCTTTTTATTATACATTTATCACTAAACGCATATTATGATGTTAGGGTCAAAAGTAGATAGCAATGCATATTTATATGCAAATTGCTGCATTACCATCTGTTTTGGGTCTTTACATCATGTTATTAACAAAATGTCTGATAAAAGAAATCCACAGGTTTTATTGACAACCTGTGGATTTCAATTTTGTTGATAATGTTGATAACTTAGTGCATAACTCAATTTTTTCGCATTTTTCGACATTATACGGCTCTCTTTACCGTCGATTTATCAACATTTTATGTTAATTTATTGTCGATTAATGACCTTGTGCTAAAACTTATCAACATTTTATGTCAGTTATCAACAACTTTTTGTTTATAATTGTTTTTACTATTCACATTTAACTTTTAAATTGTCAGACAATTCTTCTAATACAATACGGCGTCCTGTAATTCATTTTTGATATTTTTATGCCGTCTTTCTCATTACTTGCATGAATCACTTCCCCATCACCTATATACAATGCAACATGACCAACTGTTTTTCCACTCTGATAAAAAACCAAATCACCCTGTTTTATTGAAGAAACTGAAACTTTTGTCCCATACGATGACTGCTCAAGCGAAGTTCTTGGAATATCATATCCAAACTCCTTATATATGCTCTGTGTAAATCCTGAACAATCTGCTCCATTTGTAAGGCTTGTTCCTCCATATTTATACGGATTTCCCAAAAATTTCTTTGCATAATTAGCTATTTGGCTTCCGGTTACTTTTTTCTTTGCTGTATCATTTGTGTTATCTGTTTCCTCACTTAATGTTGTGCTGTCTTTCGTGGTCGTAGTTGAGTCTTTTTTAGTCGTGCTGTTCTTTGTAGTGGTTGTACTATTCTTAGTTGTAGTAGTATCTTTCTTAGTGGTAGTTTCCTGTTTCTTTTCTTCAGCTTTTACCTGAGCGATTGAAACAGGATGCTTATATTTCACTCTGAGATTGACATAATTTCTTGCCACATATCCCTGTTCCCCGTCAACAGATATGCGAACCCAGCTTTTCCCACATAATTTTCTTACATAAAAACTTTCTCCCGAACCTATAGAAGTAATTATTTTGGCTTTTTTGCTGGTCTTTTCCCGCACATTTAGTGCACCGACATTCTTTTTTACGGTTATGTATTTGACTCCATATTTTCTTGCAAGCTGTCTAGCCTTTGTGCCGGTTGCAAGAAATTCTTTTTTTATGTATCCTCTGAAATTTCCGCTTTTTATAAGTGCCCATCCGTTTTTATATGTTCTTGTAATATAAACTGCACTTCCTCTATAAAGCCTTCCTTTTACTTTTCCATTTAATGATGGTTTATTTCTGATATTTACATAGTCGTTAGCAATAGATATAGCAAGATTATTGCCGGCCGCCTCTGCCTTTTCGGATTTCAGAATGAATGTTCCTGATACAATAACTAATTGCGAAATTGCAAATACACAACACTTGATAAGCTGTTTTCTCAACTGTATTCTCTCCATATCCTACCTCTCTAATATGCTGTTGTCTATAATGTTAGTATTGGCAGTAACTTAAAAATCAGCTATTTTGTGGCTACAGCCTCTATCTCTATAGCAACATCTTTAGGAAGTCTTGCAACCTCTACACATGATCTTGCCGGATATGGCTCTTCAAAATATTTTGCATATACTTCATTAATCTTGCCAAAATCATTCATATCACTGATAAAAACCGTTGTCTTGATAACATTCGCAGTTGACGAACCTGCCGCTTCGAGAAGTGCCTTAAGACTCTTAAAAGCTCTCTCTGCCTGAACTTCAGCCGGTCCAGTAACAAGTTCTCCCGTAGCAGGGTCGATAGGAACAACCCCTGATGTAAATACAAGACCGTTTACTTCAACTGCCTGAGAATATGGTCCTATTGCCGCCGGTGCTTTGTCTGTACTGATAATGTTTTTCATTTAAATAACCTCTTTTCTGTTTTTGTCTTGGATAATCGTCAAACTATATATTTTTGTTAATCACACAATTTGATATCTATAATGATTTTCACCATATCAGCTCCACGCTTATCCGTTTTTTGTTTTAATCCATATAATATTAACCTTCATTTCTACACATGTTTTTTGTACATAGTATGAAAATTCTTGCATATATGGAATATTTCACACTAACTTTTTAATATGTTTGCTTTAGTATCAGTCAGGTGGATATCTGTGACCTGCTCTGCTGCTTGTTTAATATTATTAAATTTACATAAATTTTCCTACAATTTACAGTATAACGCAATTTTGCACAAATTTCAATTTTAACTGGATTTTTTTTTGTAAAAATTATATACTTATTTGTAACAGTTCAGCAATAAAAACATAACAAATGAAAAACTGAACTGTTATACTTATTTTTAATACAAAACTCTGGCAACTTATTGTCAACTTAACAAAATGTACTCCCAGAATCTTCTGAATGAAGAATTCCGAGAGTACATCACAACAGAACGGAGGACCTTTAATTTTGAAAAACGAAAGAACTTATGGCGGCAGAAATGATGACAGAACATATTCCCATAACAGTCACAGAAAAAATGACAGATATGAAAAAAATAACAGGCGGGGCGGATTTGACAAAAAAGACAGACGAGGCAGTTTCGACAGACATGACAAAAAGGATGTGCGAAACCGCTTTAACAGACAAAACGGAAATGATAACAGACATAGCTTTTCTGACAAAAATCATTACTCAGATAAACACAGAGATGAGGAGCAAAAAAAGAAATCAGCCATCCCTATCGGTAAAACCCAGGAACTTATAGTTGTAAAAACAACTGATTTTGGAGTATTTTTAAACACTCCTACCGGTGAGGACAGTGACAAGATACTCCTGCCAAAATCACAGGTTCCAAAAGGCACGCAGCTTAATGATGTACTAAATGTGTTTGTTTACAAAGATTCAGAGGACAGACCTATTGCAACCATGGAAGAACCGTCCATTGAACTTGGTCAAGTTGCAAGGCTCTATGTCAAGGAAGTCACAAAAATTGGTGCTTTTCTTGACTGGGGACTCTCAAAAGACCTTCTTCTTCCATTTAAAGAGCAGGCATATGAAGTAAAAGAAGATGACGCGGTACTTGTCACACTCTATGTTGACAAAAGTGACAGACTTTGTGCTTCAATGAAGGTCTACAATCACCTCTCAAATGAATCACCTTATAAAAAAGATGATGAGGTTTTCGGTCGTGTCTATGAAATAAGTGACAATTTTGGTGTATTTATCGCAGTTGATGATAAATATTCCGCACTTCTTCCTAAAAAAGAAGTTTTTGAAAAATACCGCATAAACCAGCCGGTATATGCAAGAGTTGCACAAGTCATGGATGATGGCAGACTTACTTTAAGTGTCAAGAAAAAAATACCTGAGCAAATGAATGATGACGCTTCATTTATATATGAAACTTTACAGAGAGAAAATGGATTTCTTCCATTTAATGATAAATCTGACTCAGAAGCGGTTAAAAACCGTTTTCATATGAGCAAAAATGCATTTAAGCGTGCCATCGGACATTTATATAAAGAAAGACTTATAACGATTGAAAAAGACGGTATTCATTTGAATGATTGATAATTTATCAAGTTAATAACCACCAGTTCAACTTGCCCCCTTCTCCCACAGCATAGCTGGGGGAGAAGGCTTTTTTAGTTTCTTTTTCATAGAAGCTGCGTTTGTCCGGGTCTGAAATCGTCAACAGTTCACAATAATGTGACCATGACAATTTAACAGACACTGTCTGTTAAATTTGATAGTTTTGATAGAAGCAAGGCTGTTTTATCACTCTGCATATTCCCCGAATTTTCTAAATCTTTTATATCTCTCATCAAGTAATGTTTTTGTTTCTTTTTTCACGAGTTCAGGTAATTTTTTTCTGAGTGCTTCTCTTATCTGGTCTGTTGTGTAGTTTAAATTATTTTCTATTCCATCTTTATGTTCCGGAAACATTCTGTCTGCAACACCATTTTTTAAGAGTTCGTTTGCTGTCATTTTCATGAGTTCTGCGGCTTCTTCTACTCTTTCCGAATCTCTCCACAATATACTTGCAAATCCCTCCGGTGAGAGTACCGAATAAAGACTGTGCTCTAACATCCACACTTCATCTGCTACTGCGAGTGCAAGTGCTCCGCCACTTCCGCCCTCTCCGGTAAATATTGATATTATCGGAGTTTTCAGTCTTGACATTTCCATTATGTTTCTTGCAATAGCCTCGCCCTGACCTCTTTCTTCTGCTCCTATACCGCAGAATGCTCCTGCCGTATTTACAAGTGTGATAACAGGTCTGTGAAATTTTTCTGCCTGCTTCATGAGCCTTAATGCTTTTCTGTAACCCTCAGGGTTTGGACTTCCAAAATTACATTCCACATTTTCGTCAAGTGTGTGACCTTTCTGTATTCCTATGACAGTAACTGGTGTTCCCTCAAAGGACGCAATCCCTCCGACTATCGAACCATCATCCGCAAACAGTCTGTCACCGTGCATTTCCATAAAGTTTTCAAATAATTTATCAATAAATTCTCTTGTGTTAGGTCTGTCTATCTTTCTTGCAATCCTTACGGATTTCATTGCATTGTTCACACTGGCACTTCCTTTCTTAATAATCACTTAGCTTCATGCAGTTTTAATATCGAGATAAGTTCGTCTCTCATATCTTCCCTGTTGACTATCCTATCTACAAATCCATGCTCAAGCTGAAATTCTGCACGCTGAAATCCATCCGGAAGTTTCTGGTGTATCGTTCCCTGTATAACTCTCTGCCCTGCAAATCCAATAAGTGCTTTCGGCTCGGCAAGTATTATATCTCCAAGCATCGCAAAACTTGCGGTCACCCCACCTGTTGTCGGGTCGGTCAGCACCGTCACATATAAAAGTCCCGCCTCGTCATGTTGTCCGACTGCCTCCGCTGTTTTTGCCATCTGCATAAGAGAAACTATTCCCTCCTGCATCCTTGCACCGCCTGAGGTTGTAAATATTATAATAGGAAGTTCATTTTCTGTTGAGTATTCTATTGCCCTTGTTATCTTTTCACCGACAACCGAACCCATACTCCCCATCATAAAGTGACTGTCCATTATAGCTATAACGGTTTTAAATCCGCCTATCGTACATTCACCTGTCACAACTCCCTCTTTTATGCCCGATTTTGCCTTTGCTTTTTTTATCACCTTATCATAATCGGGATAATTCATGGGATTTTTTGTTGACATATCTGCATCAAGTTCTTTGAAACTGCCCTCATCACATATTATCTTTATCCTCTCAGCAGGACTCATCCTGAAATGTGCTCCGCAGTTCGGACAGAGTTTAAATTCCGTTACTTCCTTTTTGTATATTATGTTTTTACAAGTATTACATTTTATCCACATACCGTCCGGAATTGATGGTTCCTGACTTTTTTTGTTTTTTTCAGTTTTTTTCTTTTCCTCTGTACCACTTACTGAAAAATAACTTTTTTTCTTGAAAATATTCATAACCTGCCTCACTCCAACATCTGATTAACAGTCAATCGTAAAAGACAGAAAATAAAGATTACACATTAACTGCCATAATATTATTTTACAATTTTACATTTTCTAAAAATGATGTATTATACTGACATTTTTCAAACTGCTTATTATTAAGAATTTTGTTCTGATATTCTATATTCGTATCTACACCCTCTATTATAAATTCATACAATGCTCTTTTCATTTTCGCTATCGCTTCGTCCCTGTCCCTACCATGCACGATAACCTTTGCAAGCATGGAATCATAGTACGGCGGTATCTCATAACCTTGATATATCGCACTGTCTACCCTGAGTCCAAGACCGCCTGACGGCATTAAAAGATAATCTATCGTACCCGGACATGGTGCAAAATTCCTTGACGGATTCTCTGCATTTATCCTGCACTCTATCGCATGACCGCTTATCTTTATGTCATCCTGTGTATATAATAATTTCTCTCCTGCCGCAATTCTTATCTGTTCTTTAACAATATCAACACCCGTCACCATCTCGGTTATCGGATGCTCTACCTGAACTCTTGTGTTCATCTCCATAAAATAATATTTATCGGAATCTTCATCATACAAAAATTCAATAGTTCCTGCATTCTCATAACCTGCTGCCTTTGCCGCTCTTACAGCAGAATCACAGATTTTTGCCCTTGTGCTCTCTGACAATACTTCGCACGGTGTTTCCTCTAAAACTTTCTGATTCTTTCTTTGCAATGAACAATCACGCTCACCGAGATGTATCACATTGCCAAAACTATCACCTAGTATCTGCACTTCAACATGTCTTGCACCCTCGATAAGTTTTTCCATATACATTGAGTCATCGCCAAACGCAGCTTTTGTCTCACTCTGGGCTGACAGAAATGCCTCTTTTAATTCTTCTTTTTTTCTGACTATCCTTATTCCTTTTCCACCGCCTCCGGCAGATGCTTTTACAATGACAGGATAACCTAACTTATCTGCCATTTCATAAGCCTGCTCAACATCAGCGAGAATTCCGTCACTTCCCGGAATAACAGGTACTCCTGCATTTATCATCATCTGTCTTGCGTTTGCCTTGTTGCCAAGTGCATCTATCACCGAACCTTTCGGTCCGATAAATTTGATATTGCAATCCTTACACACACCCGCAAACATACTGTTTTCCGACAAAAATCCAAATCCCGGATGTATTGCCTGTGCCTGCTTTTCAACAGCGGCACTGATTATATTATTCATATCAAGATAACTGTCGCCGACTTTTGCCGAACCTATACATACTGCTTCATCTGCAAGCTGTGTGTGAAGTGCTTCCCTGTCCGGCTCTGAAAATACGGCAACCGTTTTTATCCCCATCTCTCGACACGCTCTTATTATCCTTACTGCTATCTCTCCACGATTTGCGATCAAAATTTTGTCAAACATAAAGTTTTCACCTCTAACCAATCATAAATACAAGTTCTGCCTGTGCTGCCACCTTGTCACCTACATAAGCCGTACCCTGTCCGATACCTGCATTTTTCTTAAGTTTTTCAATCTTAACTTCAAGGCGGAGTGTATCTCCCGGAACAACTTTCTTCTTAAATTTAGCTTTATTTATCCCGCCAAAATAAGCTGTCTTTCCCTTAAACTCATCCATAGACAATATAGCTACTGCTCCTGCCTGTGCCATAGCCTCAACAATAAGCACTCCCGGCATTACAGGCTCGTTTGGAAAATGCCCCGCAAAAAACGGTTCATTATAGGTAACATTCTTAATTGCCGTAACCGACTCTCCCTCGACTATCTCCTCAACTCTGTCGATAAGAAGAAACGGCTGTCTGTGTGGAATTATGCTCATGATTTCCTTGATATCCATTGCCATTTTAAATTTACTCCTATTCTATCTCTGCTCCTGCACAAAGTCTGATGCCCCAAAACTGCACCTGAAACTTTTTTATTTTTAATATTTTTTACTGAAAAATTTGTATCTAAAGTTTTATTGCAAAAATTTTTTCGCATAAAAATCCTTTTTATACAACCTACTGAACTCTGAAAAGCGGCTGTCCAAACTCGACAAACTCTCCGTCCTCTACAAGAACTTCAACTATTTTTCCGCTTACTTCACTTACAACTTCATTCATAAACTTCATTGCTTCTATGATACATACTACATCACCTTTGGCAACCGTATCGCCAACCTTTACAAAAGGCGGCTTATCAGGTGCCTGACTCTGATAATATGTTCCAACAATAGGTGCTGTGACAAGTTTGTCATCTGCTGACACGCTTTCTTTTTCCACATCTGCAGTCTGGTTTATATCAGTATCATTAGAAACTGCACCATTTGTCTGTACCGCAGATACCATGCCACTTTCTGCTCCCGCTATAACGGTTTTTACTGTCTCCGTTTCACTGTTTCCAACAGAAAATGAAGCATTTCTTCCAAGATGCACACTATCACCGTCAAGTTTTATCTCCATCTCACCCATATCGCTTTTTTCAAAAATAGCGATAAGTTCTTTAACTTCATCGAATTTCATTTTGTTCCCCCCACTTTTTAAAACAGAGCACCGCATTATGTCCACCAAATCCAAGTGAATTTGATAACGCATATTCAGCTTTTTCAACCTTTCTTGCCTCATTTGGAATATAATCAAGGTCACATTCCTCATCAGGTGTCTTATAATTTATTGTTGGTGGAAGTATATCATCCTGTAATGCCTTAACACACATTACCGCTTCAACTGCTCCTGCTGCTCCAAGCAAATGTCCTGTCATTGATTTTGTAGAGCTTATGGCAACATCTTTTGCCGCATCACCAAACGCGAGTTTGATTGCATTTGTCTCTGTTGAGTCGTTTGCCGGTGTACTTGTTCCATGTGCATTTATATATGAAACCTGCTCCGGTTTTATTCCGGCTTCTTCCATTGCAAGCTCCATGGCTTTTGCCGCACCAGCTCCTGTCTTTTCAGGAAGAGTAATGTGATATGCATCACTCGTTGCACCATATCCGACAATTTCTCCATATATAGTTGCATTTCTTGCAAGAGCGTGTTCAAGTTCTTCAACTACAAGTGCTCCTGCACCGTCACCGAGCACGAATCCATCCCTGTTCTTATCAAAAGGCTTGCACGCATCCTTTGGATCCGGATTTGTTGAAAGTGCCGTAAGATTTGTAAATCCTGCGATACCTATCTCACAAAGACCAGCCTCTGCACCTCCCGTAATGATAACATCCGCATAGCCGTGAATGATATTTCTAAAAGCTGCACCGATACTGCTTGTAGCTGTTGCGCAGGCTGTAACTATATCTTCATTTATACCCTTTGCACCAAATCTTATAGCAATATTTCCTGCTGCCATATTTCCTATAGTCATAGGTATAAACATAGGTGAAACCCTTGAAGCTCCTTTTTCGTTCATTCTCGTAACCTGCTGCTGCATCGTTCCAAGCCCGCCTACACCTGAACCAAAGATAACACCTACTCTTGAGGCATCCTCTTTTTCCATATCGATACCGCTGTCATCCATAGCCTGAACAGCAGCACCCATAGCATATACGGCAAATGGGTCATTTCTCTTGATGTCTTTTTTAGTCATATATTTTTCCGCATCAAAATCCCTGACTTCACCTGCTACTTTTACTTTAAAATCTGTTGCATCAAATTTTGTGATATTATCAATTCCACAAACACCGTTCTTGGCATTTTCCCACATACTATCCACTGTACTTCCAAGCGGGCTTACAACACCCATACCGGTTATCACACATCTTCTTGACATAATTCCCCCGTTTCTACAGTCCGGTACGGCAAATACATACCTAAACTGATTCTAATATCTAAATATCTGTCTTTCATTTTGTTTATAACTACATTATCATTCCGCCGTCTACATTTAAGACCTGTCCTGTAATATAACTGTTCTTAGCCAGAAATACTGCTGCATTTGCAACATCCTCAGGTTTTCCTGCCCTGCTAAGCGGAATAGAATTAAGTATAGCATCCTTTGTATCATCATTTAAAACCGCTGTCATGTCTGTCTCAATAAATCCAGGAGCTATCGCATTACAGGTAACTCCTCTCTGTGCAAGTTCCTTTGCAGTCGCTTTAGTAAGACCAATAACACCTGCCTTAGAAGCCGCATAATTTGCCTGTCCAATATTTCCTGCAACACCTGAAACAGATGACATATTTATTATCGCACCGCTTCTCTGCTTTAACATAACACTGCTTGCATGACGAATCATATTAAAAGAACCTTTAAGATTTGTATTGATAACAGAATCAAACTGTTCCTCAGTCATTCTCATAAGAAGCATATCCTTTGTGATACCTGCATTATTTACAAGCACATCAATAGAACCGAATTCTTTTTTAACATCCCTGATAAGATTTTTTGCAAAATCAAAATCACTCACATCACCCTGAACAGGCATACACTTAACTCCCTGCTCCTCAATCTCCTTAACAGTCTCATCCGACACACTGCTGTGATAATTGAGAACTATATTACATCCCTCCTTAGCAAAAGCTATCGCAATCGCCTTACCGATACCCTTAGCAGCACCCGTAACAATCACTGTCTTTCCTTCTAACATATTATCCCTCCAAACTTTATCAAATCTATAAAAACTCCAACTAAAAGTTATTTTCACATTCCTGCGAACTCAGGTTTGCGGCCTGTCGAGTTATAATGTAAGACGGCATTCTAAGCACACCGGTACTTACGCACTATATTTCAAGTGCGTTATGTATCTGCTGTGTGATTAGCATAGCGAGAGCATGCCGTTGTTATTATAACTGACAGCCGCATGCCGTCCGTATATCTGTATTATGCTTTCTTAATCTTTAAAAGTGCTTTCTCAAGTGAAGCCGTATCTTCAACATTCACATTGACAATCCCCTTGACTGTTCTCTTTACAAAACCGCAAAGAGTCTTTCCCGGTCCTAATTCTATAAATGTATCTGCACCGGCATCGTACATATTTCTGATTATGTGCTCCCATCTTACCGGCGACACAACCTGTTTTGCAAGCGTAGGAACTATATCACTCTCACTCTTTAACACCTCTGCTGTCACATTTGTATAGACAGGAATTTCCATCTTTCCTATATTCATCTTTTCAAGTTCCGGCAAGAGTTTATCTGCTGCCGGCTGCAAAAGACTTGTATGGAACGGACCGCTTACTTTAAGCTTTACTGCAAGCTTTGCTCCCTTTTCCTTTGCTATCTCTCCTGCTTTCTCAACTGTTGCCGCATCTCCACCTATGACTATCTGTCCCGGTGCATTATAATTTGCCGGAACGGCAACTCCTCCGACCTCTTTAACTGCTTCCTCGCAGGCTTTTTCTACAAGTGCAGTATCAAGACCTATTATCGCAAACATTCCGCCTTTCCCTGCCGGAACGGCTTCTGACATAAATTTTCCTCTTTTCTGTACAAGTGCCACGGCTTCCTCAAACTTCATCGCACCACTTGCAACAAGTGCCGAATACTCACCAAGACTAAGTCCTGCCGTCATATCAGCATTTATCCCGTTTTCCTGTAAGACTTTCATAGCCGCAATACTCATTGTAAGGATTGCAGGCTGTGTAAACTCTGTAAGTCCGAGTTTTTCCTCATCAGAAAAACATATATCTTTTATCGAATATCCCAAAACCTCATCTGCTCTGTCAAATACTTCTTTTGCAACGGCGTAGTTTTCATACAGGTCTTTTCCCATACCTGCATACTGTGCACCCTGACCGCTAAACATAAATACTGTTTTCATTTGCATTTTCCTCCATTTTCAAGTGTCAAATCCATCTAATAAAATCATTACCGGTTATATAATGTATGTCCGATAAACAAAAATCTCCTGCTCAATGCCAAAAAAGTAAAGAGATAGCGCCGGTTGTGAATAAATATTATTAACTTCCAGCGCTGCCTTCCATGCTATATCAAGCAGATATCGCAATCCGCTCTGCTATTTGCCTGATAGTGTTAAAATAGCTTATTATGCTTCTTTGTGACTTTCTACAAAATCAACGGCATCCTTTACAGTAACGATAGACTCAGGATCTTCAACTGATACATCGAACTCATCTTCAATATCGTTGATAATCTGGAATAAGTCTAAAGAATCTGCGTCGAGATCCTCTTTTACATTTGTCTCTAATGTGATCTCGTCAACATCCTTACCTGTCTGCTCAGCAATAATCTCTCTGATTTTCTCAAATACCATGGTTTTTCCTCCTAAAAATAGATTAAAATATATATATTTTTTGTTATGAAAATTTTATATGAAAATATTTGTGCCGGCAAATGCGGGCATACAATGTCAATATAAAATCTTCTGATAACCGTTTACCACGAAATGAGCATTGTTCCCCAAGTCATTCCGCCACCGAAACCTGTGAGAAGAAGTTTGTCACCTCTCTCAATAAGTCCCTTTTCATTTAACTCATTTAATACAATAGGAATACTTGCAGAAGAAGTATTTCCATACTCAGCCATATTCCTGTAACATTTTTCATTGCTTATACCTAGTTTTCTTGAAATTATGTCAACAATCCTTGCATTTGCCTGATGCGGCACAACATATTTTATCTCCTCAGGCTTTACTCCTGCCGACTCCATAACTCTCTCTATGCTCTTTGTGACAGCTTTTGTTGCAAACTTAAACACTGCCCTGCCATCCATATTTACATACCAGAGATTGTCTTTCTCAAGTGGTTCTTCATTAAATGCATTTGAACATCCGACATAACCCTGTGTGAGAATATCCCAAAGTTCACCTTTCGCTCCGAGTTCCTCTTTTAATATCCCCTCATCTTCTGACTTTTCTACATATGCACCGCCTGAGCCATCTCCAAACAATACGCAGGTTGACCTGTCTTTCCAGTCAACTATCTTTGAAAGTGTCTCTGCACCTATGACTATGGCATTTTCATACATACCTGTTTTTATGTATTTGTCAGCTATGCTTAATGCAAACATAAATCCGCTGCACGCTGCATTTACATCGAATGCCACCGCATTTACTGCACCTATCTCCTTTTGAACCATACAGGCAAGGGACGGTGTTCCATAATCTGCCGTAACACTCGCCACGATTATAAGGTCAACATCCTCCGCTGAAACCTCTGCTCTCTCAAGCACCTGTCTTGCAGTATTTATAGCAAAATATGATGTATTCTCTCCTGCTGATATATGTCTTCTTTTTATACCAGTTCTCTGTGCTATCCATTCATCACTCGTATCAACTATTTTTGACAGATCATCATTTGTGATAACCTGTTCAGGCACACACGCACCTGTTGAAATAATTCTGGTAGTTATCATTTATTTTCTCCATTCTCAAAACGTTTTCCAACAAAGCTTTCTAAATTGTCAAGTGCTTTCGCAACAACATCCATCTCATTTTCATTAAGTCCTTTAACAAGGGCAAATACCATATCCTTATGAAATTTTTCATGTAATGCGTATATTTTTTTTCCTTCTTTTGTCAATGCTATCTTAACAACCCTTCTGTCACGCTCAGTCTTATAACGTTCCACAAATCCTTTTTTTACAAGATTATTTATCCCAACTGTCAATGTTCCGACAGTGATATTAAGCTGTGCAGCAAGTTCACTCATGCTTTTTAACTCCGCCATTCCTATGGCAGCTATAGTATGAACTTCTGTCATGGAAATCTTGTTGCCATACTCATTTTTTATGGTATAGGCTTCCACTTCCATAATATTATCAAATAATTTTATCAGATTTGTACTGATTGATCCTAAAACATTATTCATTTGTTTTTCCTATACATTAAACAAGGGCAAAACCAGTGTTTTGTCCTGGCATCACACTATGTTACAAGCATTTTCCTATACATTAAAATAGTTTGTATATCAAACTTTACCAAACAATTAAAAGTATATTCTAAAATCTATCAATTCGTCAACACCACTTTCATTGTGATTTTTCACAATAAAATAGCTGTATTTTTGTGAAATTTTAACAAAAATACAGCTATTTTATTTTTTCTATCCATTTATAAAGTATTTGTTTTGATATTCAAAACTTTTCTTCTCTACTTAAAACAGTTTTTAAAACTACCTGTCACCGTTCACGCCTGTTTATTATTATTCTCCTGCTGTGACTCTTCTCTATGTTTTTTTAACAACTCAAGTGTTGCAAGAAGCACATCATCCTCCCATGGCTTTGGAATCAGATATTTAACTCCTATTGCTCTTACTTCCTCTAATGTTCCTGTATCACAAAGTGAACTTAGCATAAGTATTGTTGCAGACGGATCACTTTTAAAAAGAATTTCTGCTGTCTCTATCCCGTCAATTCCCGGCATTATTATGTCGAGAATGACTATGTCCGGATGAAGTTTCTCATACATTTTTATGCCTTCCTCACCGCTTTTTGCATAACCTATCACTTCATACCCGTTTTCTTCTACAAGATCTTTTATCTGCTTTGATGCAAATGGTGAATCATCTACCACAATTATAGTTGTTTTGTCCATTATATTTCCTCCTTTACACGCAGACTCTTATTTAATATGCATATCTTTTGTGTATAAGCCACAATATAATACTGCATATTACTGATTGTTATCTGCATTTTACTTTTGCATCATTATATTATTTTATAATAAATGCAAACTTCTATATTTCCAAATTCTGTTTCATAAAATAAAACTTCATTTTCCATCTCAGAATCATCAATATCAATGCTCTCTTTATCAGAACACATCATAGGTACAGTAAGCCTTGATGTTCTGCCCAATCTGTTATTTATTTCGGATAATGCCCTTCCACATATTATATTTACATACTCATTTATATATAATACTTTTTCGTCCTCTGACGGCATCTTTCCATCATTCATTCCAATTATTATCGCATCAAATATATCTGATGAAAACCCGCAAATTATCGTTGAATTAAACTTACCTTTGGTTTTTACAAATTCCATACATTTTACACTAATTATCTCTTCTTTTTTTCGCCTTAAATCCAAAGATATAAGTTTTTTTGAAATTGATATAAATGCATCATCAAATATTTTTCCAACCTTCATTTCAGTCAAAGCGCTCCCCCTTTCACTTACTGCTCATTTAATCAGTTTTTAAGGAAACGCATTTTTCCATTAGGATCCTTTGCCGAACTCTTTTGAACCTTATTTTCAGTCCCATACATTTTTGACAAATCTTTTTGCATTGTTTTCTTACATTCATTGCAAAATCTTCCCGTAAGGATAGGTTTTCCGCATTTTTCACATGATATGGTGATACCTGAATCCTTTGAAAATGCAAGTCTCTCCTCTCTCACCCACTTTTTAATCTGCTGGATAGGTACCTCCATCTCCTCAGACACCTGACTCATGTTTGCAGTTGGGTTTTCATAAATATAATCCCTTACTTCAAAAAATTTATCCTCAAGTTTTTTATTGCATGCCGGGCATAACGGTTTACCCACATACTGAAATAATTTTCCACAATTTTTACAATTCCTTACATCCATATCTATTCCCCTCCTTGGTCCTTTCCTATACAGGCACATAAAAAATAAACTTTCAATACTCCTGATTTTTTAAGTGTGGCGGCACATTCATTGATTGTACTTCCTGTTGTATATATATCATCTACAAGTATAACACACCTTAAATTACGATACAACAATTTGCTTGTCTCTGATACTAAAAAAGCATCTTCCAAACTTGCTTTCCTTTCGGCTGCACTTAATTCTTTTAGTGCTTCCGTATTTTTTATTCTGATGAGATAATCGTCAATAACCGGTATTCCTGTTTCACCCTCTAAATAATCTGCAATGACCTTTGCCTGATTATAGCCTCTTTTTTTATGTCTCTCTTTATGTATAGGAACCGGTATAAGTGCCTGTGCCCCTGTTTTTTAATCCAGCTTTCATGTTTTTTTGCAAGTTCAGCAGCATAGTACCTTCCATATTCTTTTCTTGCTCCATACTTAAACGCAGCAATAGAACTTTTCATACTTCTGTTATACACAAATGCCGCCTTGCCCTGTTCATATAAATGTTGATTGTTTTTGCAGGAATAACAATATTGCATTGTTTCATCCTCAAGAGGTTTGCCACATCTCATACACGATGGCTCTGCCACTCTTTCCACACGGTTAATGCATTTACGGCATAAAGTTGTCTTTACACCTATACTGAGCACATCGTCACATACCGGACATCTGTATGGATATAAAATTTCCGCAAACCCCTCCGCTATCTGTTTTATAATCTTTGCAGTTTCTATTTATACTCCCCCATTTCTATAATTCTCTGACACAATGTCGAATATCTTTTCTGCTCATTTACATTTTTTATCATTCTCCGGACAGTGTCACTGCTTCCCACTATGGTTACACATTTCTTAGCCCTTGTCACCGCCGTATATAATAAATTCCTGTTAAGCAGCATCCTCGGTCCGGATATTATCGGAAGAATAACTGCCGGATATTCGCTGCCTTGCGATTTATGTATAGTTATCGCATAGGCAAGTTCCATCTCGTCCATATCGCTGAAATTATATTCTACAATCTTGCCTTCCTCATATTCGACATATACAACTTCCGCAGCTTCTATAATCTGTTTTATTATGCCGGTGTCACCATTGAACACGCCTGTTCCTTCCTCATATACATCGCCAAAGCGGTTTTTCCTCTCCCATTTAATCTGATAATTATTTTTTATCTGCATAACTTTGTCATTTTCCCTGAAAATAACTCCGTGAAATTCGTGCTCATTTTTTCCGTCCATCCTAGGATTCATATATGCCTGCAAAACCTTGTTTAAGTTTTCCACGCCAAGCTCACCTTTTCTCATCGGCGTAAGCACCTGAATATCATAGCTGGTCGCATCAACATACGGCGGCAGATTTTTCATTATAAGCTGTACCGTGACATTGATAACATCTTTCCCTGCACTTCTCTCCAGATGGAAAAAATCCATATTTTTATTGTCGAGAGATATTTGTTCCCCGTCATTTATCTTATGGGCATTTGTAACTATCTGACTCTCCGCCGCCTGTCTGAATATCCTGTTTAATTTCACAACATTGCAAAACTCAGATTTTATCATGTCTTTCAACACATTTCCGGGTCCTACTGACGGAAGCTGGTTCACATCACCCACCATTATAAGTCTCGTTCCCGGAATTATTGCCTTTAACAGAGCATTTAGCATATAAATATCGACCATTGAAAATTCGTCAACTATTATAACATCTGCTTCGAGTGGTTTTGTCTCATTTCTCTCAAAGTGCATACCGCCTCTGTCATCGTCGAGTGAGCCTCCGTCTATCTCAAGCATCCTGTGTATCGTCTGTGCTTCCATACCGGAAGTTTCTGACATACGCTTTGCCGCCCTGCCTGTAGGTGCAGCGAGAAGTATATCAAATCCTTCACTCTCCATTATCTGGATAATAGTATTTATCGTCGTTGTCTTACCTGTTCCCGGACCACCGGTTATTATCATAATACCATTTTGGACAGCCTGAAACACCGCATCCTTTTGCATTTTATCGAGTTCTATCTTATCCTTTTTTTCGATTGCAGCTATTTTCTTTTCAAGTACGGCAGGCTTTATCTTATACGGGATATTGAGATCGTGAAGCATACGCCCGCAGTTCATCTCCATATAATAAAGATTACTCTGGTAAAGTCTCCTCTCTCCGTCACATTCCTCTATTACAAGTTCTTTGTTTAAAGTAAGATTGTCAAGCTCTCTCTCGACATTTTCTCTTTCTATACCAAGCAGTCCTGCTGTCTCGTCGATAAGCTCTGTCTCCGGAAGATAACAATGTCCGTTTGAACCGGACTGTTGCAAAACATACAGTATGCCTGCCTTAATCCTAAATTCACTATCCTGATTAAATCCGGCTTTAAGTGCTATCGTGTCTGCTATCTTAAAACCTATGCCTGCTATATCTTCCGCAAGCCTGTAAGGATTTTGCTGCATAATCTCATAAATCTTCTCTCCATAAAATTTGTATATCTTTACTGCCATATTTACAGATATACCATATTCCTGAAGAAATATGACTGACTGACGCATCTGCCTTTTGTCATTAAACTGCTTGGCAACACTTACTGCCATCTTCATGCTTATGCCTTTTATCTCAGCCAGTCTCTCAGGTTCATTTTCTATAATCTCAAAAGTTTTTTCTCCGAATCTTCTCACTATTCTTGCGGCAAGTGCAGCACCTATGCCCTTTATTGCACCCGAACCCAGATATTTTTCTATCGCTACCTGGCTACTTGGTCTTTTACTCTCGTAACTTTCTACCTGTATCTGCGGTCCATAGCTTTTATGCACTGTCTCCCTGCCGTTTATGACAAGATACTCTCCCTCAGATACAAATGAAAAATATCCGACACAGCAGACCTCATCATCCTCATCAGCTTTTGGCTCCGGGTTTGAAAGATAAATGACACTATAGCCGTTATCTTCATTTCTATATGTAATTCTCTCTACATATCCCTCTACCTGTTTCATAATAACCCTCTATTCCTTAGTAAAACGGACATTAGCAATCCGCTTTCACTTCCTGCTCATGAACGCAGCCGCCGGTCTGTCAGCAGGTCTTTTTAAATCCCACTAACACAAGCATCCCACCGCTTACCAGAAGCGATGGGATGTTTATTCTGCGTTCAAGTGCATAACTAAATGCTATTTTTACTTTATATTATATGTACCTTTTAACGAATCATATAACTGCTGTGCAAGACCTGTTCCACCATTATCCGTAATGATTTTTGAATATTCCTGGTTTAATGTATCTGAAAAATATTGCATATACTCTCCCTGTTCATCCTCGTTATCAAGTGTTTTCTTTGACTCCTCGATAATCTTCTGCACGAAATATGACTCAAAGTCTTTACATACATCCATAAGCTTTTCTGAATCTGTGGAAGAATTTGTACTCTTTAATGTACTCTCAATCGAATCCGCGGATGTAGAACCAAGCTTTGATGAATATGAATTGTATATTGATGAAACATCTAAAACTGAACCCATATCCTAACCTCCTTAAGATCTTAAGTTGTTTGCCTGCTGGAGCATCTCATCTGATGCAGTTATAGCCTTTGAATTCATCTCATATGCACGCTGTGTAACAATCATATCAACCATCTCATCAACTGCCTGCACACTTGAACTTTCAAGGTAACCGTTCTTTACGACACTTCTCTGAAGATTTGCATCCTGACCTTCTATTCTCGGTGTTCCTGATGCAACTGACTCTTTAAAATAACTGTCACCCATTTTTTCAAGACCTGCCGGATTGTTGTACTGTGCAATTCCGATGGCAATTCCAAGATTTTGGGCATTTCCCGTAGCATCTACATATTTGATATTTCCATAATTGTCAAAAGTAAGCTTTGTCGTATCTACATTTGCATCAAAAGTGATAGGATTTCCTGTTGAATCAAGCACTGCATATCCATCTGATGTAGAAAGGGTAAGACCACCTGATGTATTAACTGAAAGCTGAAAATTACCGTTTCTTGTATAGGCAATACTTCCGTCAGGCTGTTCTATCATAAAGAAACCTTTGCCGTTTATCGCAAAATCAAATGCACCATCAGTAGTTGCAAAATTGCCCTGTTTAAAAGTCGTTCCAACGGCAGCGACCTTTACACCAAGACCAACCTGTGCACCGATAGGCTTTTCCTGACCGTTTGTGTCAGTAGTCTGTTTCTGAATGTTCTGATATAAGAGTGAACGAAACTCTGCTGTCTCTTTCTTATATCCTGTTGTATTTATATTTGATAAGTTATTTGAAATAATATCAAGACTTGTCTGCTGAGCTTTCATGCCCGAAGCAGCAGTCCAAAGCGATCTCATCATAATGCCTCTCCATTTCTGTCATGTATATTCCGTTTGAAATACATTGCTGACTTTACTGCTTAATATATGCCATTTGAATAATTATGACAAATGACAACATTATATTTTATCAGACCTTACCTACACTTGAAACCGCCTGCTCAAGCAGACTGTCCTGTGTCTTTATCATCTTCTGACCTGCTTCATATGCACGCGTAATAGTTATCATTGAAACCATTTCATCAACTACATTAACATTTGACTGTTCCGTAAATCCCTGAAGAATGGTAGCTGTTGAACTCTTTGTCTTAGCTCCATCAACTGCGTTATACATATTGTCACCGTACAAATCAAGATAATTGTAATCCTCAAAATCAGTAAGTGTAATGGTATCAACCTGCTCGCCATTTGCATATACCGCACCATTTAACTTGATTGCTACATCTGTAGCATCTACCGGAACCTGCACATCACCGTTGGCTCCCTGAAGTCTGTTTCCGTCAACATCAACAACATAACCCTCATTTGTAATGGTAAACTGACCGTTTCGTGTATATTTGATGGATGAATCACCATTTTTGTCAACTACTTTTATGGCAAAAAAACCATTTCCCTGAATAGCCATATCATATGTGTTGTCCGTCTCACGAAGGGAACCCTGATCCCAGTTCATATATGTTTCGCCTATCTTGACACCCGGATTCATCGCACCAATTTCTCTGTCAACATATGCCTCTGAGCCATCTCTTATCTTTGTTATCATAAAATCCTTAAATGACTTACTCGTAACATTCTCTTCCTTATATCCGACTGTTGCTGAATTGGCAAGATTGTTTGATATAATGTCAAGTCTCTTTTGTTCATTAGCCATACCCGTGTAGGCAGTATATAATCCTCTAACCATCTACTATCCCCTTTCATAAGGAACAAACTCTTAATCTGTCTGATGCATATACCATATCAGCTTATTCTAAAATGCAATCTTAAACAACTGCTTCATACCCAGCTGCTGCACAGACACTTTCATACTTGATTTATCGTCAAAATCACATCTTTTCTTTAGTCGTCGTCACGCTTTCCTGCCAAAAACTCAACAAATTTTCCTGTACCTACGGCTACTGCTGTCATAGGCTCCTCTGCTGTCATAGTCGTGATTCCTGTCTTTTCCTCGATAAGCTCTTCAAGACCATATAAAAGACTTCCGCCACCGGTAAGGACAATTCCTCTGTCTGATACATCGGCTGCAAGTTCAGGCGGAGTCTTCTCAAGTACGCTGTGCACTGCTTCAACAATCTGTGAAGTAATCTCCTTAAGTGCCTCAAGTGTCTCATCAGATGTAACCGTAATAGTCTTTGGAAGACCTGTAACAAGGTTTCTACCTCTTACATCCATAGTAACAACCTCAGGACGCTGATAAGCAGAACCTATCTTTATCTTGATTTCCTCAGCTGTTCTCTCACCGATAAGAAGATTGTGCGTTTTTCTCATATATCTTACGATAGCATCATCAAAGTTGTCACCTGCTACTTTTATAGAAGTGCTTACAACTGTACCGCCAAGCGAGATAACAGCAATGTCTGCCGTACCACCACCTATATCAACTATCATATTTCCACATGGCTTTGAAATATCTATTCCTGCACCAATAGCTGCTGCAATAGGCTCCTCTATGATTGCAACTTCTCTTGCACCTGCTTCATAAGTGGCATCCTCTACTGCTTTCTTTTCAACTTCAGTAACACCACTAGGTACACATACACTTATGCGTGGCTTTCTGAAACGGCTCTTTCCACAAGATTTCTGAATAAAGTATCTGAGCATCTTCTCAGTAACTGTATAATCAGAAATAACACCCTGGCGAAGCGGACGAACTGCTACGATATTTCCAGGCGTACGACCAAGCATAAGTCTTGCATCTTCACCTATAGCCTTAATCTTATTTGTATCCCTGTCAAAAGCAACAACTGAAGGCTCTCTTAAAACAACACCTTTTCCTTTTATATAAACAAGTACATTTGCTGTACCAAGATCTATTCCGATATCGCTACCTACCATCTCTGTTTCTCCTTTCGATACATTTACTTTCATATTTCACTATTTTATTTTTCAGCATATTTCTACATATTCCAATTTATTATATACCATTTGCTTTCAATTTTAAAGACCCTTTTCAATTTAAAAGCAAATTGTAAGATTTTTGTCATTTTTGACTAAATTTGCTATACTGTTTATAATGTTTATATATATATTTATCATACATGGAAATGAGGATTATTATGTCACAGGCTAAAGAAATAAATCACGAATTAAACATTATAAGCAGGTATATGGGACTTATTATATCCAAATATCTGATATTTGCTCTTCTTATCATAACATTATATCCGATGAACATTATCCCCGGATATATTCTTCTTGCAGGAATCATTTTCCCTGCTGCTCTCAGATTTGCAGTTAATCTTGAAACATCCCCGGATAAAAATACTGCTTCCCCAAAAAAGGCTGATGTTTCCGACAGGGAATGTTCTTTTACACTTAGCCAGACTGCAAAAAAATATAATTTTTCGTATAAAAAATATAAAGCAGAGAATTATAATTTTATACTTATTTCACTGCTTCTTGTTGTATGGCAAAATGTTTTGATACAAAAAAATGTATTTTCTTACCCGGTAAATATTATTCCCAGTTTTATGCTTATAATATACATAATATCACGCTTTTTAGCCAAGATAATATTTCATTTTAAAATTCATCATGATTTTATAAACCTGAATATATAAATGGCAACATAGCAGGAGTGTGTCAGCACTATTATTTGTTATAATTGCACACTAAGCACAGCCTGAAGTTAATTTTTAAAATTGCTGATTTAAAAAAATGGTGTCTCACTAATGCTCCGGATTGCTTCATTGCTACGCAATTTTCGCAATCCTGCAAACGCCTCCATTCTTATTGTCGGTGTTTGGTGGGTCAAGCCAGTAGATAGCAATTTGCATATAAACATGCATTGCTATCTACTTTTGACCCTAACATCATACAATAAAAAATAATGCAAGGGCGAAACTCTGATTCCCAGCCCTTGCATTTTATCTACATGGTAATACCCGTTGATGCCATCACTGACTCTATGCTGCTGTCAACATCACTCTCAAAACCGTCAAAATCAAACTCCGCCGCTGATGCCTGTCCGGCTGATGCAAGACTTTGTTCACTTGTGCTGCTATCTGTATCTGAAACCGATGAACTCTTTGTTCCTGTCGAATCCGCCGCTGATGCAATATTAGACTTTCCCTCAGCACTTGCCTTACTTGTAAAATAATCATATAATTCCTGCACTGTCTTATATGTGGTCAAAGATTTATCCTCTCCGTTTGCGTCTGCTTCTTTAAGAGCCTCCGACATTGTATTTGCCATCTTTGCCGCTTCAGTCTGTTCTGCCGTGAGATATGTCTTTAATATCTGGGAAAAACTTGAAATAGTGCCAAGTGATGAAATATCACCGTCACTCGTAGAACTTCCAAGCAGTGATGACAATCCCGAAAGAGATGAAGAACCTGCTCCTGTAAGTGAGGATGCCTGACTAAGAAGATTTGTAATCCCTGACAGACTGCTACTGCTGTCACTATCACTCGAATCCCCGGACAACGCATTAAGCATAGTGCTGGTCGAATTGTTGTTTATAAGATACTGGTAATAAGAATCCCTCTCATTAAGTCCCGACAAACCTGCTATCGCAGATAAAGAAGATAAATCTGACATAAAACTCCTCCTGTGTTATTTAAAAATTCCAAAAAATCATTTCAATTTGTATTTATGTACTATTGCGTGCCATTTATTGCACAAAACTTGGTTATATTACATATAATAGCATTAACCGGCAAAGTCAGCAACATCTATTTCAATACGCTTTTGTCTTGTTAATTATCCCTACACACAGCCGTCATACACAAATACTATCCCCTACATACAATCAACAATCTTCATCTGCACATTTCCACTCCAGTTATTTATCTCAGGCTGATAGAGAATACTTATCTGCTGTCCGAATTTTCCCTGCTTCATTTTTTCCCATTCACCGGCTCCATATTTTCCCTCTATCACCCTTGAAAGGCAGTTATCCGCATGAAAATCCACCGCTTCATACAAAAGTCCGTCATCTTCAAGCTTTAATTTTGCAATCTGATTTTCTTTTCCGCAGAGATACATCGAACTTATCTTAAGCTTTCCTCTCGCAAACACGGCACTGTCATTTGACTCACCAAAAGGCTCCATATATTGAAGCTGTTCTACAAGATTTTTTGTGGCTTTCGACAGCTCAAGTTCCATATCAAAACTTACTTTTTCAACAAGCTGCTCATCAGAAAGACCGCATTGCTCATTTAAAGTTTCCCTAAATTTTCCAAGATTTTCTTTTGGCAGCGAAAAACCTGCCGCCAGTGCATGGCCTCCAAATTCAGTGAGCAGTTCCTGACAGTTTTGCAATGCCTGCTGCATATGATACCCTGGTATTGAGCGTCCAGAACCTTTCAGCCCTTTTTCACCGTCGGTAAGTATATATGCCGGTCTGTAGTATTTCTCCCTTATCCGCCCAGCCACTATGCCCGCAACACTCTCATGGCAGTCTTTAAGATAAACTACAAGTACAGGTCTTTCAAGTGCATTCGTTTCCTCAATCTGTGTAATTGCATCATCCGTTGCCTGTGCCGTTAGTTCCTTTCTCTCCTCGTTAAGCGTTATCAGTTCATTTGCAAGTTTTACTGCTTCTTTTTCATCTTCGGTCATAAGCATCTTAAGACCGAGTGAGGCATCATCAAGTCTCCCCGCTGCATTTATGCACGGACCTATACGAAAACCGAGAGACCCTGATTTTATATGTTCAGACAGTTCAAGAAGTTCTATCATCTTTCGCATACCGGTATTTTTAAGATGTGCAGTATCGTTGAGTATCTTAAGTCCATTGCTCACTATTATCCTGTTTTCATCAGCGAGCGGTACAACATCACACACCGTTGCAGCTGCCGCAAACGGAAGAAGTTCATTTATATATGACTTGTCATTTTTCCCCTCAAAAATATAACTCATAAGTTTATAGACAACACCTGCACCACAAAGCATATTATAGGGATAGGTACACGCTTTTTGCTTCGGGTCAACAACTGCATCTGCAACTGGAATAATCTCCACCCCATCCTTATCCGGCACTTCATGATGATCCGTAAGAATATATATAATGCCAAGCTCTTTTGCCCTTTTAGCCGCACCTACGGCAGATATTCCATTGTCACAGGTGATAATAAGACCGAATCCGTCATCTGCCGCCTCGTCAACCATGTAATCACGGATACCATAGCCGTCCTTTACCCTATGCGGAATACGACAGGACACCTCTCCACCGAGCATCCTTATCCCCCGGTAAAGAATATACGACGACATAACCCCATCAACATCATAATCACCTATAACTCTTATCTTGATTTTATCATTTATCGCATTTACAAGAATATCCGCTGCCTTAGTGAGATCTTTCATAAGCTCAGGTCTATACATTTTTTCCATATCTGGAAAAATATAAGCATCCATTGCTTTCCATGAATGGAGTCCCCTGTTTACAAGAACTCTCGCAAATATCTCAGAAATATTATATCTTTTCGCAACTGCCGCGGTATCGGCATTACATTTTTTATACATCCACTGTTTCATTGGAAATCTCCTGTTTTGTATTTTAGGTATTCTTTCACTTGATATATGACTGTTTTAGCTAGTTCTATATGTGCTTTCAGCACTTTCCAAACGATATTTGCTTAAATTTAATCTATCCGCTTCTTTATTCATATACACATACTCCCTCCTTGACAACATTCTGGTAGAACGGAAGCACCTCCATCCATTTTTCAAAATGTTTATCATTTTTTATAATAGGCGAAATCACTATTCCGTACTTCATTTCATATTCAAATGCAATATCACATACATCGTTAAATTTTTCATGTATTTCATTTTCATTTAAAGTCACAATAAACATAATATCTATATCTGACTTCTCATTATAATCTCCCCTTGCATATGAACCATATACTATGACTTTTCTTAAATATGTCCCAAATATTTTTTTTACAGATGCTACATATTCGTTTATTATATTTAAAATCATATCAGGCATTTTGCTTTTCCCCCTTTTTCGCCTTTTAGGTATTCTTACCTGCAAACATTTTTAAATTTATCATGCAAACTCTGCTTCTTTTACTTCTTCAAAATATCCAAAATCACCTATAGCTTAACACAAAAACTTCTCCTCAACAAGTTCACCGTAAGCCTTACGACTACACTTTTTCCATCATCTGTGCTAAAATCATTACTATTCAAGCAATGATTTCGATTTCAGTCTATGCTAATGGTACATAGAACTGAAATCCTTTAAAATTTAGTCACTAATGAATAGCATCATACATTCACAATATATAAAACGCAACGAAAGGATTTTAATTATGAACTGGCTTAAATACGAATTGCACACAAACACACATGACGCACCTATTATAGGAAACATCCTCTGTTCTATGGGTATCGACGGTTTTGAAATAAAAGACCATGTCCCTCTGACTGAAAAGGAGGAAAAACAAATGTACACAGATATTCCTGCCGATATGGGAGCTGATGACGGAAGTTCCATTCTTACTTTTTACACTGAAGTTCCCGGTGAGGAAAATACGGAATTTTTCAGCACCGGTTCTTCTATTAGGGACGAGGATATTTCTGACAGCGAAAAAGAAATATTAGAGCCTGAGGTTCTTATCAGAAGATTAAAAAAGAAGATTAAAAAAATCAAGAAATTTACCCACATAAAAATACCGCACATAAGCTATTCCATTGAGGATGACAGCCAGTGGAAAAATAAGTGGAAAGATAATTTTAAAGCTTTCAGGGTCGCTGATGATATTATCATAAAACCGACATGGGAGGAAGTTCCTGAGGATGCATCTGAAAATGACATAATAATGCAGATAGATCCCGGTTCTGCCTTTGGAACCGGAACTCACGAGACAACAAAACTCTGTCTTTTGTCACTCAGAAAATATATCACCACAGAAACCACGCTTCTTGATGCAGGCTGCGGAAGTGGAATCCTTGCGATATGCTCACTGCTCTGCGGTGCAAAATCTGCATTCTGTCTTGACATAGACCCATATGCAGTTGAGGCAACGATTGAAAATGCCGCACTTAATAATATAGAAGAAACACGCATCAAAGCTAAGCACCTTAATATACTTGAAGATACCGAAAATGTCCGAAACGAATTAAAAGAACCTGTTGACATTGCAGTTGCGAACATTCTCGCCGATGTTATCATACCGCTCTCAGACTGCATTGCAAACTTTATCAAACCCGGCGGTCTTTTTATCTCATCCGGAATACTAGCCGAAAAAGCTGACCTTGTCGAAGAAGCACTTCTAAAAAATAATTTTGAGATAATCGAGAAAAACACCCTTGGTGAGTGGGTATCATTTGTATGCAAATGTAAATAAAGCTAATGCGTTATGTACCCCATCATATGAACACAAAACCCCATAAGTTGTGCCTTATGGGGTTTTTTCCTGTAACTTTCCAAAAACTTTATTTAGCTTTCTTAGCAGCCTTTCCACTCTTATTGTGTGTTGCTTTTTTAATCGTGTACCAGAGTGTACCTGTTATACATACTGATGAGTATGCACCACAAACGATACCTGCAAGAAGCGGTATAGCAAACTCTCTTACTGAATCTACTCCAAGTATTGCAAGCATGAATACCATGAAGAATGTTGTAAGTGATGTATTGATACTTCTTGTCAATGTCTGTGTAATACTGTCATTTACTATCTCTGAAAGTCTCTCGTCAGTAATAGATGAACGTGTTCCAATGTTTTCACGGATACGGTCGAATATGACGATAGTCGCATTTATTGAGTAACCCACTATCGTAAGCATACAGGCAATAAATGTATTTCCTACTGAAATCTTTGCTGCTGCATATACAAGAAGCACTACTATAACATCATGAAGCAATGCAAGTACGGCACTTCCTGCGAATACAATATCTTTAAATCTAAACCAAATATAAATAAGCATACAGATTGCTGCTATTATTACCGCAAGTACGGCATCACGCTTCATCTCGCCTGATACCGAAGCACTGATACTCTGTATCTGGATATTTTTCTCTTTAATACTGTATTTCTTAGAAAGCTCATTTGTAACATTAGCTCTCTGTTCTTCTGTAAGCTCAACAGTCTTTACATTAAGTTCATTAGAACCTGAAACCTCTGATATTACTATATCGTTTGAGTTGCTGTTCTTTGCAAAGATAGACTCAACCTCTTTCTTAAGACTTGAATCAATCTTTGTATCTTTGCCAAATGGTATGTCATATGTTGTACCACCGAGGAAGTCAAGACCATAATTTAATATGTTTCCTGATGTTGCCTTATTTACTATAAGACAAACAACACATCCAGCAATAAGCACTCCTGAGATAACAAAGAATTTAACCCTGTTCTGAACGAATTTAATCTGTCTTCTAGGTTTCTCCACACCAAAATATTTTACATCATCCACACCAAGTGAATACATTGCCTGAAGAATATATTTTGTGATGTAAAGTGCAGTAAACATTGAGAGGATAATACCCATTGCAAGTGTTGTTGCAAAACCTCTTATAGTTCCTGATCCTTTTATATAAAGTACGAATGCGGCGATAAGCGTTGTAACATTACCATCAACGATGGCTGAAAGAGCTTTTTCAAAACCAAGCTTAATACTTGTCTGAACTGATTTGCCCTTAGCCAGTTCTTCCTTGATACGGGTAAATATGATAACATTCGCATCAACCGCCATACCTATATTAAGTATGATACCTGCCACACCCGGAAGTGTAAGCGTTATATTCAATCCGTTTAATGCTACAAGCATCAGCACGAGGTAAAAAACAAGTGCTATAGAAGCTGCAAGTCCCGGAAGTCTGTAGAATACAAGCATAAATATTACTACAAGAGCAAAACCTATTGCACCGGCAAGTAAACTTGTCTGAATGGCATCCTGACCAAGCTGTGCTCCAACTACCTGTGACTGGATTTCCTTAAGTTCTACCGGAAGTGCACCGATACGAATCATTGATGCAAGTTCTTCTGCCTTGTCATATGTGTCAAAGCTTCCGGAAATAACTGCTTTTCCGTCTGTAATCTCAGCCTGAACATTTGGATCAGAAAGCACTTTTCCGTCATATACAATATAAATCTTCTTTTTTGTAGGATAAGCGGCTTTTGTCGCATCCGCAAATAACTTTGTACCCTTTGCATTAAATGAAAGTTCAACTACATATTCTTTATTCTTTGTAACTTCATTCTGCTGTGTACCTGCCTCAGCCTTTTTGATATGTTTACCTGTACATACGGTCTTTGTGTATTGAGGATTTCCCTTTTTATCAAGCTTCATATCATCCTCTGCTACAAAGTCAAGTGAACCCTCTTTACCAAGTGATTTAAGAACCTCATCTGCATCCGCAACACCCGGTATATCAATCTCAATACGATTGTCACCCACCTGAACTACTGAAGACTCTGTGCTGTAAACCTCTGCACGCTGCTGCATCATCTGAATGGTATCTTTCATCTCCGTTGCCGTTGGATTGTCCTTAGTAGCTTCATATGTGATACTTACACCACCGGCTAAGTCCAAACCAAGTTTAATGTTTTTGGCACTGCCCTTATGTGCACTAGTGATACCTACTAATGTTATATAAGAACAGAGTCCGATTATTGCTATTATGATAAACAAATGCAATAATCCTTTTTTCTTGTCCTTCATGCTGTTTTTCTCCTTTTACTTAATACTTAAAACATGATTACCGTAGTTTACCGTACAATAAGCCACGCTAAATTGTATTATACCATAGCAAACAGCATATTGGCAAATTTTTTTAATAACTATTTTCTTCCACTCGCATAAACTTTTCCGGCTTTCGCCTTTATTCCTTTATAATAAAACAATTCATCTATCGTTACGAGCTGATACCCCTTTTTCCTTAACCTTGGAACAAGCTTCTTTACTGCATTTGCCGTACTCGGATAAAGATCATGCATAAGTATTATATCTCCATCCTTTACATTTTTGCACCCAGCAAGAATCTTTGCCGTATTTCTCCATTTCCAGTCATCTGTATCAACACTCCAGTACATCATCGGAATTTTGATGACTTTTCTCATAAGATCACTTATATTTCCATATGGAGGTCTGATAAGCGTCGCATTACATCCTATAACTGAGCGAAGTTCTCTATTTGTCTTTCTCATCTCAGATATAAGCTGCTTTTTATTCTTTTTACTTAAATCCTCATGGTCATATGTGTGGCTTCCAATCTGATTTCCCATGTCGTACGACTCTTTTAATATCTCTTTATATGTCTGTATTCTGTTTCCAACAACAAAGAATGTAGCCCTTGAATCATACTTTTTCAAAACCTTTAAAATCTTGGATGTAACCGGTGTGTATGGACCGTCATCAAATGACAAAGCTATCATCGGCTTGTCTTTGTCAAGATCTGTCCTTATCCACTTTTTTGCACCGACACCTGTATTCTGCGTTACGGCTTTCTTCGTAGGTGCCGGAGTTGCCGTCATGACCGGCTTCTTAGCTTTTTTTGTGTCTTTCTTTTTTATATTTTCCTGTGTATAATCTTTGCTGCCGCTGTTTCCTTTTCCATTTAATTTAATAATCGCAACAACAAACACAATAAGTATCACAACTAAAGCTATCGCCGCATTCATAAGAATAAATCTCGTCTTTTTAAGTTCACGCTCCCTGCGCCGCCTGCTTCGCACTGCTCTTTCTCTATAGCTTTCTATTCTCATTTCATCTCTGCGTTTCATAACACTCCCTGCCTTCCACTATGTTACTTTATATTCATGATAACACATTTTTTGTAATATGTGCTTACTTTTTTATTAAGTTTTATATATATTTTTAATGTTGCATTACAGTATAAAAAAAATAGGCTGTATTGCAGCAATCCCATAATTTCAGCCGGCCGTATTCTGCCGTCATTATTTATGTGAAATCATTCCACCTACCATGCCTGATGTCATACATATAATTCCATTAATAATCATACTGCTCTCAAATTTAAATGTCTTAAAAATTGCTGCACCTGCTGCTATAAGTACGGCAAAATACAATATCCCTGCCAGTATTCCCCAAAGATACCTGTTTTTTTCAAACATTTTTCCGGCAGTAAAGCCCCCCACAAGACTTACTATTATGTATGTCCCTGTGACAACGGCACTAACCATACTCTCATCTCCCGCACACTTCCATATTATTGCCGAAGTCGCAAATAATATTACCACGGTCAGTAAAATCTGAATTACCAATATTATCATATAATTTTTCACTATCTTCTCCGCCATAACAACCTCCATTCTGACCGGCATATACCTGCAAAGCCAAATATCCCTATTGGTGTGCCTAGATGTAATAAATAACATTTACACTTTGCCTTTGCATGACTAAACATCATTTACTGTTCACACCTTTCTTTTTCATGTCTATTCATTTTTATCCTTTTTTATGTTAAACTTTTGTTATATTACATGATGTCAGGGGCAAAATACCTTTTGCGGCATTCCAGACAACACTATAAAAAGTACATAAAAAAGAAATGAGGCATTACATGAACAATATGATAAAAACAGTAGACTTACACACACATTCAACTTTTTCAGATGGAACATTTTCTCCGGCAGAGCTTGTTAAAAAAGCAGTTGAAAAAAATCTCGCTGCATTTGCTCTCACCGACCACGATGCAGTAGGCGGAATAGAAAGTGCGATTACCGCCATTAAAGAACAAAACGCACCCGTTCTTTTTGTTCCCGGAACTGAACTTTCTGTAGGATATAAAGACGGGGATATTCACATAGTCGGGCTTTTTATCGACTACAAAAATCCTGCATTTACCAAAATTTCTGATCTTTTAGTTTCAAGAAGAGTTGAGAGAAACAAGGAAATGGTAGCAAAATTCAACAACGCTTCCATCAATATGACCTATGAAGAACTTCAGGATGGCAATCCTGACACCGTTATAACAAGAGCACACTTTGCAAGATGGCTTATAAAACACGGTATTGTAAAAAATGCTGCCGAGGCTTTTGATAAATATCTCGACACACATTGTCCATTCTATGTTCCAAGAAAATATATCACTCCTGAGGAGGGTATCGAACTTATTCTCGAATCGGGCGGTGTTCCTATCCTTGCACACCCTCTCCACTATAAACTCGAAGAAAAAGAACTTGAAACTCTTATCGTCCGTCTTAAAGCTGCCGGACTTAAAGGTATGGAGGCAAAATATTCAAATCACACGACACAGGATGAGACATATGCACGAAAACTTTGCAACAAATACGAGCTTCTTCCAAGCGGCGGCTCAGACTTCCACGGCAGTAACAAACCGGCTATAGATATGGGTACGGGCCGTGGAACATTGAGTATTCCTTTCGAGTATCTCATTAATATTGCAAAAGCCGCAAAGCCTTCAGAATTCACAAAAAATGTTTTGGATTATGCTGAAAATGCCTAGTGTACTGACAAAGTTTAAGTTTTCAAAAAAATTACAACCAAAAAAGTTTTAGAATTTTATAGATATTTATAATTTCAAAAAAATATTTGGATTTACCAAATATTTACAACAAGAACAAAGAGTCGCTTGCGACTCTTTCGCGCTTAAGCGGAATGCGTAGCATTTATTTCTTTTCCGCGAAATGCGCATCCTCACGGAGTGTTTTTATGTTATGGGAAACGAGAAGTTTCCTATAACATAAAAAAGCTGCAAATCCACAAAGATATGTGAATTTACAGCTTTTTAAATTTTATGGATAAGTCAAACGGATATTCTGAGTCCGCTCTGCTGCCTGTTCACAGCATTGCTTATATTGCCGTACATATCTTAAATGCGGCACAACAACTTATTTCTTTGTAGCTTTAGCTTCTTCTTCCTGCTTGTCTATCTCCACAATATTTTCCTTCTTCATAGGAATACGGCAGTTCTTGTTGTTTCCAAATTCTACGATAACTACTTCATCCATAATGTCGATTACAACACCGAAAAATCCGCTTGTTGTGAGTATGCTGTCACCTACTGCAAGCGTAGATACAAGTGCATCATGCTCTTTCTGCTGCTTCTTCTGTGGTCTGATTGCAAAGAACCAGAAAATCGCAATGATAGCCGCATATATTACAACCATACTTATTATACTCTGTGTTCCGCCTGCTTTTGTTGCTAACAATGTTGTTGTCAAATTCATTTTGCTTCCTCCTCAAGCTGTTCTAATTTTTTCTTTTTATATTCTTTAAAACACCCTTTTTCAATAGCATCACGAATTTCTTCCATCATGCTGTTATAGAAATAAAGGTTGTGCGTTACCATAAGTCTTAAACCAAGCATTTCCTTTGCCTTTAAGAGATGTCTTATATAAGCTCTGCTGTACTTACGGCAGGTAGGACAGTCGCAAGTCTCATCAAGCGGTCTGTCATCAAGCTCATATTTTTTATTCATAAGGTTCATCTTGCCGTGATTTGTATAGGCATGACCGTGACGGCCGTTTCTTGCCGGATATACACAGTCAAAGAAATCAACTCCACGCTCTACTGCCTCGAGAATATTTGCAGGAGTTCCGACTCCCATAAGATATGTCGGCTTGTCCTCCGGCAGATATGGTACTGTCTTTTCGATAATATCGTACATCTCAGCATGACTTTCACCTACTGCAAGCCCTCCAAGTGCATAACCGTCAAGGTTAAGCTCTGATATTCTCTTTGCGTGTTCTACTCGTATGTCCTCAAAAGTTCCGCCCTGGTTTATTCCAAAAAGAAGCTGGGACTTATTTATCGTAGTATCAAGCGAGTTAAGTCTGTCCATCTCCTTTTTACATCTCTCAAGCCATCTCGTTGTCCTGTCAACAGAATTCTGCATATACTGTCTTGTTGCAGGATGCGGAGGACACTCGTCAAATGCCATAGCTATCGTTGAAGCTATATTTGACTGAATCTGCATACTCTGTTCAGGTCCCATAAATATTTTTCTTCCATCTATATGGGAATTAAAATAAACGCCCTCCTCTTTTATCTTTCTGAGTCCGGCAAGCGAAAAAACCTGAAATCCGCCTGAATCGGTAAGAATAGGTTTGTCCCAAGTCATAAATTTATGCAATCCACCCATCTTTTTAACAATTTCATCACCCGGTCTGACATGAAGATGGTAAGTATTACTCAATACAACCTGTGTTTTCAAATGCTGCAAATCCTCCGTCGAAACTGCACCTTTCATTGCTCCAACTGTTGCAACATTCATAAATACCGGTGTTTCTATCGTTCCATGTACCGTTTCAAGACGGCCTCTTTTTGCACTGCCATCTTTACATAATATCTTATACATTTTTACTCCATTCTAATAAAATCAGTTTTATTTATAAACACTGTATTGTACGCTTTACGCACTGTCCGCACTATATAATACCAAACTGCTGTCTATAGCTAAACCAGTGCTTTTTGTTCACTCTTATTTTACGGACAATAAGGATATTAACACTGTGTGAACCTTTATGTCAACCTTTCCATTATAAACTTAACTACAAAATATATAACTATAAGCGGAAGTATTATCCTAAAGAATATTCCAAGAGCGACTGCACCTAGTGCAAGAACCAGTGCTGCCACCACTATGATAATTATTATTCCCAATAATTTATCATACCATTTTAAAGAAAAACGGTTGTAGCCATTATCATAATCATCTTCATAATTATTGTCATATGATGATGCATTATCATAATTTCCGCGATATTCGTCTCTTGCCTGTTTTGTATAAAAATCAGCCATAGGTCCTTTTTCAGCAATAAAACTGTCTATGATAGTCCTGGCTATAAGTCTTGGATCACCAAGTTCTTCAAGCACCTGACTTTCAGCTTTATCATTATTTTCAATATAATCCCTGTAATAACTTATATTTTCATTGATAACATCAGAAGGCACATTTCCCGCCAGACTATCCCTAAGTATGGATAAAAATTCGTTTTTAGTCATATAATATAATTACTCCTTCCGGGCATTATAGCTTAAAAATTTATGGTTATAATTTTTAGACAATGCAAAAAACACTGCATTTTAGTCGGTTTTTAGATAATTTTTATATTTTATTATAAAGGAAAAACAACTTTGCAGCAATATATACTGCAAAGCTGTCTGATAACTTTTCTAAGCCTTAAAATACCATTTTAATTATGGCTCACTTTTTAGTTAGCTTTTCCAACTGATCCGAAGAGTTCCATCTTCTCTTTTACAGTTGCTTTGATTGCTTCTGCACCAGGAGCAAGAAGTTTACGAGGATCAAATCCCTTTCCCTCTAAGTCCTTGCCAGCTTCGATATACTTACGTGTAGCTTCCTGGAATGCTAACTGGCACTCTGTGTTTACATTAATCTTTGCAACACCAAGAGAGATAGCTTTCTTAATCATATCAGCAGGGATTCCTGTACCACCGTGAAGAACGAGAGGCATATCTCCTGTCTTAGCCTGGATAGCATCAAGTGTCTCAAAGCTGAGTCCTGCCCAGTTTTCAGGATATTTACCGTGAATATTTCCGATACCTGCTGCAAGCATTGTAACACCAAGGTCTGCAACTTTCTTACACTCATCAGGATCTGCACACTCACCGGCACCGATAACTCCGTCTTCTTCTCCGCCGATTGAACCTACTTCAGCTTCAAGAGAAAGACCAAGAATATTACATGTATTTACTAATTCTGTTGTTTTCTGAACATTTTCATCGATTGGAAGGCTTGAACCATCAAACATGATTGAAGAAAATCCTGCGTTGATACAAGCTTTTGCACCTTCAAATGAACCGTGGTCAAGATGAAGTGCTACAGGAACAGTAATGTCTAATTCCTCAAGCATTCCCTCTACCATACCTACGACTGTTTTATAACCACACATATACTTTCCTGCACCTTCAGATACACCAAGGATAACAGGTGACTGTAATTCCTGTGCTGTCTGTAAAATAGACTTTGTCCACTCTAAGTTGTTGATGTTAAACTGACCTACTGCGTACTTACCAGCTTTAGCTTTTGTAAGCATTTCTTTTGCTGAAACTAATCTACTCATTTTAAAATCCTCCATCTTTAGACTTGTCCCTGATGTGTAGCAGGAACTTTATTTTCCCAGAACCTTTTAAACAAGGCTTTCTAGGCTTAACTTTTCTCAATCAGTTTTATTATATACTATTTCTTATAAAAATCAAATCATTTTTTTATATAGTGCCATCTTTCTGCCATAAAAAGATAATTTATAATGCAAAAAACAGTTGATTGTATTACAATATATTTTTATAGCAGAACCGTTACTCTATAAACTTTATCTTTTCCATATTAGCTTTTGCGACTTCTTTTCCCATCTCATATGTTTTTCTTAATGTGCTAACATCACTTTCAAGACTGTTTAGTTTACAGCGTGGTCTGAGTATTACTGCCTTGCCTGCTTTTTCGAGCTTTTCGCACATTTTTACAGACTCATTGTATTTGTCACATCTGTTAAGAAGTTCATCTGCTATCTTTGGATATTTTAATTTCATTATCTTTGCTATGTTTTTTTCTGATTTTCTTGGAGTTTTCACAAATCCGTCAGGCTGTGTAAGGACTATAAGCATCTTGTCACAACCATCCTCAAGGCATTTATCTATTGGAATGGGATTTGAAAGTCCCCCGTCATAATATTTTCTGCCATTTATCTTTGCCGGCGGACACGCACCCGGTAATGCACAGGTTGCACAAAACACCTCGAATGTCTCATCCACATCATTCTGGTTAAAATAATGTACCTTGCCGGTTTTCGCATCCGTCGTAACTATTACAAAGCTGCCTTTATAATCTTTGAAAGTTTTCATATCGAATGGGTCAAGACTGTTTGGTATCTCTCTGAACACAAAGTCAAGCCCAAATATACTTCTTTCTTTTATAAAATTTCTTTTACTTAAATACCTTTTATCATTGCGATATTTTTCAAGTATCCTTATGTTTCTCTCTTTCTGCTTTGAAATATATGATGCAGCATCCGCCGCACCTGCTGAAACACCTATACAATACGGAAAAATAATATCCTCTTCCAGTAACGCATCCATCACTCCGCAACTGAAAACCGGTCTGAACGAACCACCTTCAAATAATACTCCTGTCATGAATTTCCCTCTACGATCTTTCTTATATTTTCATCGCCTGTCACCTGATACAAAACTTCCATACATTCTAATCCGGAAGCCTTGTCCCCCTGCTCCAGTTCAAGCTGTCCTGCCCTGAAAAGTATAGCAAGCGTTGTCTCTGATATACCGACAGGCAGTTTAATTTTCTTTACATCCTTTTGTATCTGCTCAACAGTATATTCCGGGCACTCCCTGCCAAGAGCAGTTTCAAGGAAGTTAATCTCACTGTCGGCAGTCTTGCTGTGACTGAACATATTGCTGTATGTATATAGCATCATTGCCTTTTCGGGCTCTTTTTTCTCCACATAATAATAAGCTATATTTCGATAATAACGGGCAATATCCGCCCTCGTATATATAAATTTGTGAAGTTCTTTTGTCGTTTCTTTAAGTTTTTTAAGTTCCCCAAGCTGTTTTAAGCACTCGGTCTTTTCCCAGTAAATATCCATATCGACCCGATTCCACTCCGCTGCCTTCTCCAGTTTTTCATATGCTTTGTCAAAATGCATCCTCTCCATATATTTTTTTGCAAGAGAATGATACATACGATGCATGGGATACCTCACCGCCTCATAATCTCTCGTCTTAAAATAATATTCAAACAGATAAAACTCTAAAATATGATTTGCACATAAAACAGTTCTGCCATCTGTTTTAAGTGTATCTGCTATCACATCAACCATTTCCGATGCTTTTTCGAGTTTGTTGCTTTTCTGGTACTGCTGAAATAATTTTATGTTTTCTTCGATATTCATAGCGGTGCCTCCTCTTGTTGTGGTTTGTAAATTTCTCTATAAAAATATTACTAAATATATTTTTCGATAAACTCTCCGGGAGTAATTATCTCTGGTTTTTCTATATTTACATCAGAAAAATCCTTGTCTCCCGTAATCAATATATCCACATCCTCTATTATTGCCGTATATAAAACCGGATAGTCTTTACAGTCTCTTATATTAAAAAGAGTTTCATCCATTTTCTTAGGTGTATAAACATATTCATAGCTCATTACCATGAGTAACTTTTCTATCGCATATTCCTTAGCAGGAAACTTGCGTTTTACAACGCTTTTTAGTTCTTCAACTACATAAGAAGATAAAACGAGCTGATGTTGTGTAAAAATATAATCCATCATATCATTCATTCTTTTACTCGGAAATAATAATGCTGATATAATCACGTTTGTATCAAGCATAATTCTCATCTGTCCACAACACCCTCTTTCCTCAATTCTTTAATCATATTTACAACATCTTCATCATCTCTAAGTCCTACTCTGTCAGCTTCACCCGCAAATTCCATCTGAGCTTCTCTGAAAGCATCCATTGATGAATTTATCATATATATTCTTCCTGCTTCTTCAACAAACAACACTTTATCACCATTTTTCAGACCAAGCTTTTTACGAATATCAATAGGAATTGTTACCTGCCCCTTAGATGTAACTTTTGCTAAATCCATCTTTCTTCCTCCCTTCACTGTAAGAAATCCCTTACTTTCATTGTAATATCAGTATAATCATTTCCGATATAAATAGCAACTTATATCTTTATTCTGCCTGATGTGAAAATCTATATTCATCATCCAATATACAACTCATGTGTTTTACAACTTTTTTCTCTTTTCCGTCACTACATTTAGAAATGAGATAAGAACAATCTCTTAATTCTTGAAATATTACTTCTCATTTTAAAAAGAAAATAGTCTGAGCGGTTAAACTCAGACTTAAATTTTCTTATATAAAATTGCAATTCATAATCATTGAACTAATAAAATCAAACAATACTTATTTATTCTTATTATAAATCTTACTCTCAAATGTTCCGTCTTCAATGTTTATAAATCTGATAAAAAGCGATACCTTATTATCTTCATTTAAGCTGTTCCATACAAGCTCGCCAAACTCATCCATATCATTTGGTATCTCAACAAGCTTTGGCTCTCCCTCAAAACTTGGAAGCGGATTTCCATCATGCATATATGTATGGATAAATCTTCCCTCGCCTGCGACCGGATTTTCATAGTCAAATGTAAATCTGTTGCAGCAGTCAGGATTTCCGTTATTGCTTTTAAGGATAGACATTGAATAGTCAAATCCGCCGTCTTCCACATGAAGTATAGCTGAAATCCTAGGTGTGAAGTTTGGCTCATCAGGCTCAAACTCTCTTGTGCAGAGTGACTGTTCAAATGTAGAACCATCCTGCATAAGCTCATATACCGTATCTGTCTGATCACCGTTTGTAACTATTGTGTCATTGCCAAGAACACGGACAGGTGCGTATATTATAAGACTTGGGTCTGTAAGCTTTGACGGGTCAAAAGCCTGTGTGCGGATTCCGTCGCCATCTGTCACAAATACCCTGTTTCTGCTGTTTTCACTTCTGCCCATGATAAAATATGCGATTGCTGCATGCTTTCCGTCAGCAGTCTTTCCGACAACAATGCCTCTACCCGGATATGTATTTGAAGCGAGTTCATTATTTAAAGATACTTTTTCCATAAAAACCTCCGTTTTTTCCGTAATGTACTCTCGAAATCTTCTGAACGAAAAATTCAAGATGAATTTTTTACGATTATTACATCTTAGTGATGGAATAATCTAAGTCCGGTGAATGCCATGAGTATTCCAAATTCGTTGCAGGCATCGATTACAGACTGGTCATTCTTTGAGCCGCCTGCCTGTGCAACATACTTGACACCACTCTTATTTGCACGCTCGATATTGTCGCTGAATGGGATAAAAGCATCTGAACCGAGTGTAACTCCGTCAAGATTTTTAATCCACTCCGCGCGTTCCTCTCTTGTCATAGGTTCAGGCTTCTCTGTGAAGAACTGCTCCCATTTGCCGTCTGCAAGAACATCCATATATTCATCTGAAAGATATACATCTATAGTATTGTCCCTGTCAGGTTTTCTGATGTCATCCTTAAAAGGAAGATTAAGTGCTTTTGGTGACTGGCGTAAGAACCACTTGTCTGCTTTATCCCCTGCAAGTCTTGTACAATGGATGCGTGACTGCTGTCCTGCACCAATACCGATTGCCTGTCCGTCTTTTACATAACATACTGAATTTGACTGTGTATATTTAAGTACAATATTTGCAATTATCATATCATTTAATGCATCTTCTGAGAGTTCTTTCTTCTCAGTTACAATATTTGCAAAAAGTTCCTTTGTTGTCTTGACCGTGTTGTGTCCCTGCTCAAATGTGATTCCGAATACATCTTTTGTCTCAAGCGGTGCTGCTTCATAATCAGGGTCAATCTTGATAACACAGTAATTTCCACGCTTTTTGCCCTTAAGTATCTCAAGTGCTTCGTCCGAATATGACGGTGCAATGATGCCATCTGAAACAAGCGACTTAAGATATTTTGCTGTTGCTTCGTCACACTCATCTGAGAGTGCCACAAAATCACCGAAAGATGACATTCTGTCAGCTCCTCTTGCTCTGATGTAAGCTGTCGCCATAGGAGTAAGTTCTATATCATCATCTACGAAATAAACCTTTTTCATAGTGTCCGTAAGAGGTACATCTATAGCGGCTCCGGCAGGACTTACATGCTTAAATGAAGCTGCTGCGACATGACCTGTAGCCTCTTTTATTTCCTTAACAAGCTGCCAGCTGTTAAAAGCATCCAGAAGATTTATATATCCCGGCTTTCCGTTTAAAACCTCAAAAGGCAGGTCACTTCCATCTTTCATAAATACTCTTGCTGGTTTCTGATTTGGATTGCATCCGTATTTTAACTGAATTTCGTTCATTAAATATCTCCTTTCGTAAATGAAATATAAAAAAACCGACACTTCCGGGAACTTTTCTGCCCAGACGGTCGGCTGTCAAACTGTTATACTCCCTGTGGTCACTTCCACTTCCGTCAGTCATATAACTAAATTTAGTTTATCATAATTTATTTCACTCTGCAAGTTCTTTTTCTTCTATTATCTGCTTTGCTTTTCTCTTTACTTTAGCTTTGAAATGCTCCCTGTCTACTGCAAGAGCGAGTCCCATCTCCGCCATCGTAAATACAACTGCTGAACCTCCATAACTTATAAATGGCAGTGATACGCCTGTGTTTGGTATTATCATAAGAACGACAAATATATTTACAACAACCTGGAGTGCTATATGTATCGCAATGCCTGCAACCATAGCACGACCAAATACCGTTTCTGCTCTCCCTGCTATCTTAAACAACTGATAAATAAGGTATATAAACATCATTATCAGTATCCCTGCACCAAGTATCCCAAGTTCTTCACATATAACGGCAAATATCATATCGTTCTGTGCCTCAGGAATTTTAGAAAGCTTCTGGACACTGTTTCCAAGTCCTTTTCCGGAAAATCCTCCTGATGCAACCGCATAGAGTGCCTGGAGGGACTGATAACTCTCATCATCCGCATATTTAAGCGGTGCAAGCCATCCCAAAAAACGCCTGGTTCTGAAACTGTAATCCTTGGGATTTACATTCAATTTGATAAGATTTCTAAGGTGATTTATATAATAATATACACCGACACCTCCGGCTGCAACAACTCCAATATGTATCTTCCAAAATGGAGTCATAATAAAAGTCATTCCGAAAATTATACCGCCGATTATAATGGCTGAGGAAAGATTGGAACTGACTTTAAATAAAAAAAGTACCGAAAGCATTGACGGAATCCATATAAATAACAACACTCTTATTTTGTTTCTGTGATTGATATATTTTGATATCATTGCTGCGACCCACAGAATAATGAGTATCTTTGATACCTCAGCAACCTGCAGTGAAAGCGGTCCTATCTTTATCCATCTAACTGCACCCTTTGCCGCAACTTTAAGCGGTGAAAATAATGTAAGCGTCACAACTATCGACATGATATATATAAGCCATGATAAAGATATTTTTTTATTTTTTAAAGCTTTTATATTCTTAAACAAATGAGATTTTGAAAAACGATAAATATATAATTGATTATAATTACACAATCGTATGACAAGCATAACACCAAATCCCAGAACAACATTAAATATCTGCTTCTTTGCAAAATACATACCATCGTAATTGTACTTTGGACTCAGACTGCAATTATAGCTTGATGCACTGTATATCATGATAATTCCAAATACATTCAGCATGAAAAGAATCATGATTACTTTTATGTCAACTCTTTCCTGACTGTCTATATATGAAGCAAGCGCACGTCTTGCTGATGGTTTTCTAAGCATTCGCCTGCCACCTCCGGATAATAGTATCATTTCATAATGATATTGACAGCAATCTTTATGCAGAGTATATCACTATCTGTTCCAGACCCCTGTATCATATAATTTAACACAAAAAAAACATAAAGTCCATTATAAATCACAATCTGACTGACAATTCGTAACAGTTCAGCCAAAAAAAGATAAGTCAATAATACACGAGCTTGCTCGATGTATTATTGGCTTGTTTTTTTGGGCGGAATAGCCTTTCATTTCTGAAATGAGTAAACATAAGCTGCATAGCAGCGACTGACAGCTCGCTGGCAGGTTTATGAATGTAAGAAATGCAAGGCTGAACTGTTACGACAATTCAGATAAAAATGGCAAAACAGGCAATACAATGAACTTGTTCATTGTATTGCCTGTCATATTTTTATATTGGAACTTTTACCAAACAAGAACATTTATTATCGCTGTTACTTTATTGGATTTTTAGTTCCAAAACAAATTTTATAAAATTTTGCTATTTAACGGTAACTTTAATCGTCTTAGATGCCGCCTTATACTTAGAAGTCTTTTTACTTGTTATCTTAATGGAAACCTTTCCCTTTTTCTTAAGTGCTTTTATCGTGAGTTTATTCTTCTTAAATTTAACTTTAACAATCTTTGCATACTTCTTTGAAAGTTTTGCCATTGAAAGTTTTGCTTTTGAGTTCACTGAAACTGAAAGTTTAACAGTTTTCTTTCTCTTAACGGTTACGGAAGATACTTTCTTCTTTCCTTTCTTAACCGTAATGGCTGCACTCTTAAGCTTCTTTGTTGCCGGTTTCTTTGTCGGTGCCGCCGTCGGAGTCTGTTCAGGCTCTGTGCTTGGCGATACTGATGGTGTAACAGCCGGTTCATTGCTTGGTGACACCGTCGGCTCTGCCGATGGGTTTGTCGTTGGTTTCTGTGTAGGTACTTCTGTCGGTTTTACTGTCGGAGTCTGACTTGGCACATCTGTCGGTTTTGTTGTTGCCGACGAACCTGGCGCAGGAGTCTGACTTGAAGCCGGTTTCTGCGATGGAGTAACCGTCGGGGTTACTGTTGGAGTAGGGGTAGGTGTTGAAACCACTGCGTTTTTCTTCCACACGGCATATAAACTTATAGTTCCACCTGTCTCCGCAAGCTTCTTATCAATGCTTTGTTCATCATTATATATAACTGTTCCATTTGCTGTTTCTGCCCAGCCTGCAAATGTATATCCGGTTCTTGAAAATCTACACTTACTAAGTTTGAACTTAGTATTATTTAATGCTATCTGATTTGACATTGAGCCACTTCCGCCATTTGAGTTAAACTTAATTGTAAACCGATGCGTATCCTCCCATACCGCATACAATATAACTGTCTGATTTTTTTCTGCAAGGTCTGTTAAAATTTCCTGTGCATTTTTGTATAAGACAATTCCATCTTTTGTTGTTGCCCATCCGCTAAACTTGTAACCGCTGCGAACATATGTGTTTTCTATAAGTCGTATTCCACAGCCTGGTTTTCCATACTGTAAAATCTCCTCTCCCGCAGCTCCATTTGCATTGTATTTTACAGTATATGAATCTTCTTTCCAAACCGCATACAATACAACCGCCTCTGTTGCTTCTGCAAGATTTTTTACACTCTGCTCATCCTTATAGTCAACTGCTCCATCAGGAGTTTTAGACCATCCGATAAATTCATATCCGTCGCGAGTAAATTCATTCTTTTTGAGCTTCTGCGACTCATCAACAGTAAATTCCTGTGTTTCTATAGTCGTTCCTGCTGCTACATGATTAGGACTGTAACATACTGAATATTTTTGGCTTGCAGCTGCTTCATAGATACGGACATTATCAAATCCTGCAACACCCTGATATCTTCCACTCAGATACCATAATCCTTTCACATCTGAGATACTGCTCATTGCAATATCCATTGTCTTAAGTGTCTTTCCTGATGCATCCGTTATATCTAATGTGACCTTTTTGTTGGTCTTATCAACAGTCGTCTTAAAATGTGTCCATGTATTCTTTGCAATAGTTACTGTATCTGTCTTTGCTGTTGAAGCCGTACTTCCTGATGAAATCTTCCAATTTGTGGAATTTGTTGTGTCTAAACTCCACAGATATGAAGTATTTGCCAACGCACTATTTGTCTTATTATAATCTGACGCAGCCAATGCCATCTGCGAAGCCTGACCATTTCCAGCCGTAAGCTTTGTATCAAACTCAACTACATATTTGTCAGGCAATGTAACATTTCCAAATGAAGTGTATGCACTTCTTGAGTTCTGTGCTCCCGGTGCAAACTGCACATACCCCTTATATGCATCGTCACTCTCACCTGCTAATGTAAGCGAGTTCTGTGCACTTGTTGATGTCCATCCTGCCGTCTTTGCATCCGTATCTGCATTATAATTCTTGAAGAATATACTCTGCTGCTGCATGGCTTTTTCCTGAATCTGCTCAGCATTTTTTGAATTGACAAGTTCTTCCTTTTCTGAATTATATAATGCTGCAACATCACCTATATTCAATGCCCTGCTGTAAATTCGTACATTATCCATATATGCCGGAGCCGAACCCCAGAAAGAGCCGTGTCCAAGATAAAACTTATCTGATGATGAAATGACACTAAGCATATCCTCGGCAGCAGCTGCATATGATGAACCTGCATATAATGTATATTTAGATTTATCGCATACAAACTTTCCATCAACATATATTCCAAAATTACTCTTTCCAAGTGATACTGTTACATAGTGCCACTGATTTGTCGAAATATTCCCTGTAGTTTTGTCAGCCCTATTAAAATCAAACCACTTATTGATTCCATTCACCGTTCCGTTATATCCAAGATATGCATTCGGAGTAAAAAATACTCTGCCGTCTTTTGAATCAGATGAATCAGTATCATAAAAGCTCCAGAGTGCATCCCACAAATCTTCACTCGGACAATTTACCCACTGTGAAACAGTCACTCCACTTAATGTTTTTCCTTTTAACGGATTACTAAATTCTGTATAACTTTCATTTCCATTAGCACCAAATCCCTGGTTTAATACATTTCCGCTTCTGTCCTTATTATATTCAATAGTAGGAGTAGTTCCTGAACCGCGTTTTTTCGCTGTACCTGTCTGAGTCGTATCAGCTTCATTTCTAAGTCCATTCTCAAATGTATAATTTGCTTCAAGACCAGAATCTTTATCAGCCATTTTATCTGTTGTTACAATAGTTTCATATGTCTTTTTTGTTGAATAATTATTATAGGTTATAGTTGCTGTCAGTGTCACTTTTACATCCTTTGAAGCATCAATAACCTCACCCTTATCAGACATTACCGATGTATCAGAAGATGACCAGCTTATCTTAGAACCATTATCTCCGTTTGTAGGAAGCGAAAGGTCTACATATGTTTTTTCAGGAACAGTTACTTTCATCATTCCTGCATCTTTTATGACTATTGCTTCATCTGTATAACCTTTTGTTCCCCAGAAAGTTACATTGTTATTTCCAACGGTTGTAAAACACATTGTTTCGTATGCAGTGCCTTCTATCTTCTGTTTTATAAATACCCCCTGATAAACAACTCCACCCGCTACGATAGTCACGTATGGCCCGTCTTCTGACTGCACCCATGAACCTGAATAATCACCTGTAACAGTTCCATTTTTATTAAGCTTGATAGTTTCTTCATTGCAACATTCAAGGTTATTATTGTCAACCTTTTGTTTGTGTAATATAACTTTGTATTCTCCTTCTACTTCATCATTGCTATATGCAGACTTAGATAATGTCTCGCCGGAATACTCAAACGGTGTCGCAACAAGACCTCCGTTTTTAGCCTTAAATAACTGATGCACTCTTACCTGATGTCCCTCAGTTCCATCATTAAATCGTGTATGATAAACAACATATGCTTTTCCATCGTCATCTGCTACCGCTGAATTATGACCCTCTGCTACACGCCCTTTGTCAAGATAACTCCACTTATAATATGACATAAGACGCTCACCGACAACTCCGTTTGTATTTCCTGCATCTGTGCTTGTAGTATCGGACTGACTGCTACCATATCTCGCATCATTTCCAGCCACATCCTTATATGGACCATTTATTTTGTCTGATGCAAAAACACGCATATTATATCCACCCTTTGCAGCAAAACCACCATATGAAACAAATAAATAATATTTACTTCCTATTTTTTCTATATAAGAAGCTTCTCCTGATTTCTGATTTCCACCTGCAAGTTTATATCCCATATAAGGGTCACTCTCATTATCTTTATATGTATGCTCAATCGAAGCATCACGAAGTCCCGTACTTGTACTAAGTTCAAACATCCAGATACCACCTGACCATGAGCCATAACTCATCCAAAGTCTTCCTTCTGAGTCATATGTTACACAAGGGTCAATAGCGTGTGCCCCGTAATAATTATTCCAATTTGTTTTGCTACATACATTTTTGCCATCATTGTATGAAGGTGTATATGAACCCCTTTTGTAGTGTTCTGAAATAAACTTTTTAGCATTTTCATCCGAACCGACTATATTCGCAAAGTCAGTATCCTTATAATCATGAACTCCTGACTCAGTAAATCCAGAATACACAACTGTACCTCTGTTTGTCCAATCACCATCCAAATCATCTGATGTAAGAAGTACAATGCTTGAGTTCCATGAGTTACCATTTATACTCATATACATACACCATGCTCCCTTTGAACCGTCCGAATTAACGTAATCAGGATTCCATATTACACCAGGTGCCCATAAATTTCCATCCCACTGGTATGATGCATCACCCTGCTTAGCCCAGTTGAACGCATCTTTAAACAAAGCCTGACAAGTCGTGTCATTATTTATATTATTCTGAAAATAGTTCCAATTCTGCATATCGGTCGACCATGCAAAAGCTCTGTGCGAACCAAATATAAAATAAACCTTTTTTCTTGTTTTAGCAGTATTCTGAACACCATATATTTTTACATTTTTATTCCCCGTATATTTAGTATCAGTATAACCTATTACAACAGATGGATCATGTACTGTTACATGATTTTTCTGATTACTGCTGTTGAAATATGTATTATATTTACTCTGAACTTCAGAAGCTGAAATCTCTGTCGGTTCTGATGATTCAGTTGTATTATCAGTCATGTCTACAGCTTTAATATTTGAAAGAGTACATTTTTCTCCTGTAAGATGCATTCCGACAGTATCTTCAAACTTACCAAATTCAATCGTATTTCTCAATGAGTAAACTTTTGAATTATCTTTATTATCGACAATATTATATTTCAATACAACTGACCTTTCTGCCCTATGAATATCTACCGTAACACTGGCATCTTCCATAGATTTTGCAAAGTCATCCCACACAAAATTTATATTATCCCATGTCGCTTTTGAGCCATCATTATTATGGTTATATTTATCACCACCATAAAACCAGCCATAATTATCAGCTCTTGCAGTATATCCGCTGTTTTCCCCATTGTTTGTATCCCATATTTCAACAGCAAAATTAAACCAATTTGCAGATGAATCTTTAGTTTTATTCGTAAATGTATAACGAACATCGAAATTACCACTTAAATATTCATCCCCTGATTTATTAGTGAATCCTGTATCAATATCGACAATATCAGATGTATTTTCACCAAATTTGCTTTTTTCATCCGCTTTTACAGTCTGGACAATGTTCTTATTGGGCACTGCCGTAAGTGCAATCACTGCTGACATGGCAATAGCTACCGCTTTTTTAATCTTATGTCTTACCATATGCTTATCTCCTTTTCAATACTTTGCAATTTTTTGTTATGTTGGATTCAAAATGTATTTTGCAAGATGTTAAGATCATACATTGCAATCTGCTTTTAATCCAGATATCACTTTATTTTTTTAATGTAAGAAATCACAAGGAGGAGCTGACTTTATGTCAACTCCCCCTCAATGTACATAAATAATATCTTTTTTGAAAATTTTTTATTTTTTAACAGTAACCTTAATCGTCTTTGTTGCTGCCTTATACTTAGATGTCTTCTTACTTGTAATCTTAATAGAAACTTTTCCTTTCTTAAGACCCTTTATAGTAAGTTTGTTTTTCTTAAATGTTACCTTTGCAATCTTAGCATTCTTCTTAGAAAGTTTTGCTACTGAAAGTTTTGCTTTTGAGTTTACTGAAACTGCAAGCTTAACTGACTTCTTTGTCTTAACAGTCACTGAAGAAACTTTCTTCTTGCCATTTTTAACAGTAATTGTTGCACTCTTAAGTTTCTTTGCCGGTTTCTTTGTATTACTTGGTTTCTTTGTAGGTGCTACAGTTGGTTTAGCTGTTGGTGTTGCACTTGTTCCCGGTGCTGGTGCTGCACTTGTTCCCGGTGCCGGTTCTGCACTTGTTCCCGGTGCTGGTGTTGCACTTGTTCCCGGTGCTGGTGTTGCTTCTGTTCCTGGTGCTGGTGTTGACTCCGCTGGAGCAGGTGCAAATTTTAGATTATCTATCGTACACTGTTCACCTGTTAAAGAAAGATATGCTTTCTTTCCCTCTTCTACTGGAATTGTAGCAGTGTAGCCTATACCATTATTTAAGTATGTAAGGATAACTTTATTACCCTCTCTCTTAACAGTTCCTGTTACTTCTGTACCTGCTTTATTAGCATCAACCCATGGTTTCCAAGCTTCTGTTATTTTAGCGTTGTTTTCATCATCAATAGCTTTTTTCTCATCTGCATTTGCACCATCAGGGTATGCTTTTGTTTCAACTGTCGGAATACCTGTTGTTTTAAGGCTTCCTGATGTTTCATTTACAGTATCCGCTCCAGTAATAACAAAGCAATCTGACCTTATAACCGAATATTCCTTATACAAATTCTTTGAAGTAGTCGGTTTATAAAGACCACCATCCACTGATGTAAACACTACTGTTGTTGGTGTATTCCATCTAAGATCTGTAGACTCATTTGTTGTTGTTTTGAAAGAAAACTTCTGTGCATCTTCCGTAATTTCAACACCATTACTCCAATTAGTCCACCATCCGTCACATTTCACCTGACCGAAAGTAGTTGTCTTGTCGGTGTCAGAGTAAGTACCTGCAACTGACTTCAACCTTGTCTGCTCATTTGACAGTTCCATTTTCATATCTATTGGTAGTCCTGATATTGTACATAACTCACCTGTAACTGCAAAATATGTCTCTTTTCCTTCATCAGCTATAAATGAAAACTCTGATACACTTGTATAATCACCTGCAACAACTGTATATTTAATCGTAACCTTATTAGATGAATCTTTCTGATATTCTACAGTAGCTTTTCCTTCTTCTTTACAAGCCTTTAACCACTCATTCCAATCACTTGGATATGTTTTATTAATTGTTATATTTTTTGATGCATCTGTTTCAGTTGTACCCTCAGCATCAACCCAGCAATCAGACCTTACATTTGCATAATGTTTATAATTTGTATTTTTACTATCATAAATTCCATCATCAGATGTATAAACCAACAACACCGGCGTATCCCAATTTAATGTTGCAGTCTCATATGTCTTAAATGTAAAATTCAAAGTTTGCTTATCTGTTGTAACTTTCTTTCCAGCAGTATACGCAGCTAAATAATTGGGCTCATCCAAACTAAATGTTTCACCGGTAGTCTCATCCGCCTGTGCTACTACTACATCTCGATAAACCGCTGGAACTGATGACATTCCAACAACAGCAGCCATTGTGATTGCTAAAAGTTTTGTCTTTCTCATAAAATGTCTCCTCCTATAATCTTTTTAATTCTTTAATTTTTTTCTCAACCTTGGTCCTTAATCTATCTCCAGATTTCAACCAAAAAGTATTCCAGAAAACTTTATTTTTTTCTAAAATACTTTACATTATTTTGGATAGCCTAAGAATACCATAAATTAGTAATTAGTGTCAACAGATTTTTAACTGTATGTTAATTTTTTGTAAACATTTAACAAATCATGCATTTTTTGTTCATTTTTGCTTTTTGTAAACTATTTTATTCAAATGTATAGAACCCTAATAATTACAGTGTTTGTACCATATTTATTAGTCTGCATATAGCACTGTTTGTTTCTATATTTTTATATTGTTTTTGGTGATTTTGCACAAAGAATATTTATACGGTAATAGATTTTATAATGTTGATTTTTGAGATTTTATGGTGAAATCATTTTTATATAAAAAAACAGCAAATCCTAATATGAGTTCTTGATATTTTTGTTCCCATTGTTAAGATTTACTGTTTTTTCTTTAAATATTTGCTTTTCTGGCAAGAAATATCGCTCTTACAGACACGCCGCCGATATTTTTTTTATTATCTCCCTTACATATTCTTCTGACTTTGATACCTTTTTAGCTATATCCGGCACTGACATATTGCAATCGGTATATAAAGTCTCTATCCTGCCCTCTTCGCGTCCTTCCTGCACTCCTTCGTTTCTTGCCTGTTCTTCGCCAGCCTTTATCTCTTCCTTAAAAAATTCTCTTAATACTTCATTCATAATCCCTGTCCCTCCATTCTTTATACTATCAAATAATTCCTGATTTGATGATACCATTATTCCCAGTAATGAATTTATGCAGTCTTTTTCAAATGGCTCTTGCAGTTCAAAGGCTTCATCCAGGAAATTATCTACTGTACTTCTTTTTAGTCCTCGTTTCAGTGTCTTTAGGAATATATGTTCCTTTTCTCCTACTTCAGCCGTGACTACTACCTGTGTTTTTATAAATCCGTCTTTTTCTATATAGTATATGCCACTCGTTTTTTCATATACTTTGTAGCTGTTTTCCTTAAACCATCTCAAAAGCTTTTCAGGCTTTCTTTCTCTCACAAGCGTAATCGTGATACTGTTTATGTCTATATCTCCTACATATTTTTCACTGCTTTTATACAGATATGCATATGCCATTACCTTAAAATATGTATCTTCATTGAGAGTATCATTCTCTGATTTATACTCCATTATATTATGTTTCTGAAATATCTGACCAATATCGTTCGTTATTTCAAAATCTTCTGTCTTTTCCACTACTAGCAAATCTATAAGCAGCGGTTTTCTACTGAGTGGATATTCCCTGTGAAATTCCAGCTTATCCGCATATTCCCTCAGCTCCAGTTCCATTGCGGCACAAAATCCTAAGTGCCACTGTATATCATTTTCTTTCCCCATACATTTTCTCCTTGTTTAACTTAATGATAACACCTTTTATTTTCTACGGCAATATTTCCTTAAAAAGCATTTGAAAATTTTGTAACAGTTCAGCCAAAAAAAGATAAGTCAATAATACACGAGCTTTCTCGATGTATTATTGGCTTGTTTTTTTGGGCGGAATAGCCTTTCATTTATGAAATGAAGTAAACACAAGCTGCATAGCAGCGACTGACAGCTTGCTGTCAGGTTTACGAATGTAATAAATGAGAGGCTGAACTGTTACAAAAATTTCATTTATATCTATTTGCTCTCACATATGGTACAGCTAACAACTATATTTATCCAATCACACTTCATGGATAAATACAACTAAATCAAACTACTTCTGCCGTTCCGGCTTTTTCGCCATATTAACATAATATTGTCAGCTTTTTCTATCTGCATTTTTCACATACCGTATTCTTATTTTCTGTGTAATTCTTACAATGAACATATAGCTTTTTATGAGATTTAATGAGATTTCAAAATTCTATACAAAATCAAGTATTATATTGAGATTACTTTTTGTTACATTTTACTTAACGCATATTTCACTAAATAGCACAGCACAATGAAGATTAAATAAAACTTTAAAAGAGAAGCTTATGTCTTAACTTCTATCCATCCTATTGTTAAAACATAAGCTTCTTATATTTCTTATATATATATTCTATTTATTCGACCGACTCTGCCATTATCTGCCTTTTAAATATCTACAAAATAATCATAATATTTTATTAAATGATGCGGACTAAAAACTCATCCTATTGCAAATGCTTCTTTGCTTTAAAGAAATCTCTTGTTTCTTTTACGACCACACCGTTTAACGCAAATATTGCTATCATATTTGGCAGTGCCATAAGTCCGTTAAATATGTCTGCGATTACCCATACCGCACTTACTGTCATGTAAGGTCCGATAAATACTGCAAGTATATATACCCAGCGGAATACTTTTACTTTTTTCATATTTCCATTTGTAATATATTCCAGACAGCGTTCGCTGTAATAGTCCCATCCGAGTATCGTTGTAAATGCAAAGAATACAAGACAGAGCATCAAGACAAATGCGGATACTTCTGCCGGGAACGGAAGTCCCTGCTTAAATGCATATGTTGTCACCTGAACCCCCTCAAGTCCCTCAACTTTCCATGCTCCTGTGAGTACGATTGAAAGACCTGTCATTGTACAGATAATTATTGTATCAATAAATGTTCCTGTCATACTGACAAGACCCTGTCTTACAGGTTCGTGTGTCTGAGCTGCTGCTGCCGCTATAGGTGCACTTCCAAGTCCCGCCTCATTTGAGAATATACCACGGGCAACACCTTTTTGCATTGCAACGAGCATACTTCCCGTCACGCCACCTGCAACTGCCTGCGGATTAAATGCAGCTTTTACAATTATCACTATGGCATCAGGAATTTTTGTTATATTGCATATGACAAGCATTACTGCAAATATAAAATAAATTATTGCCATAAAAGGAACTATTATCTGACTTACACTTGCAATTCTCTTAATTCCACCTATAAGTACGGCTCCAACGCAGAATGCAAGAATAAGTGATGCAATTACTACCGTCCATGAATATGTACCTATTCCGGGGATTGATACCGTATGTGCCTTATTTGGATCAAAAAAATTCTGAACAGCACTTGATATTCCATTCACCTGACTGAATGTTCCTATTCCAAAAAGTCCTACACAGACTCCAAAAAATGCAAATATTTTTGCAAGCCATTTGAATTTCTTACCCATTCCAAGCTCTATATAATAAAACGGCCCGCCAAGACTGTGATTGTCTTTATCTACCACACGGTATTTGACCGCCAGAAGTCCCTCTGCATACTTTGTTGCCATTCCGAACAACGCTGTTACAACCATCCAGAAAAGTGCTCCGGGTCCGCCTGCTCCAACAGCCGTTGCCACACCTACTATATTACCTGTTCCTATTGTTGCACTAAGTGCTGTGCACAATGCTGCAAAACTTGATATTTCGCCTTTTCCGCCCTCTTCATTTTTAACCATCCATTTTAATGCAAGCGGAAGTCTGCGAATCTGCAAAAATCCAAGACGAAATGTAAGCAAAATTCCACCTGTTATTATGATTGCCATAAGTGGAACTCCCCAGACGAAATCGTCAATGTTAGCTAATATCTTATTAATACTATCCCACATGATTTTCTCCTTTTGTATATAATTTAATATTTTTACACCAAACTAAATTATACGCAAAAAGAGTGTATCAGGCAAGAATTTTTTTTACTGCTGGCTCACAAACTTAACATAAATTGACAAATTATTTGCAAAAAAGATTATTCTCAACTATTTTGCAAGCTGCTTTACAATCTGACGCTTACTTTATCAGTCTGTTGCCAAGAACTCATTTTTACCAGCTGCATCTGCCACAGTTAGTACATTTAGTGCAGTTATTCTTTGCTTTACGCCTTTGCGGTGTAAAATCAGATGCTTTCACCTCTATATCACCGCTTTCTATATCCTGTTTTTTTATCTCAGTTTTAATATTTTCCGATATAAATATAATGCTGTCTTTCGTTTTTTTTATTTTAATCGGCGTAATTTTAAATATTCCGGGATTCATGCAGCTTTCCACAGCATACGGCTCTATTACTTTTAACAGATTATTGTCTTTGTCGTATATTTCTATACGGCTATTTCCCAAATTCAGTTCATCCGGCTTTTGTATATTCATATTTTTCACTCTTTCTTAATTGACCTATCACACATACTGCTTCAGTCAATACAGCCGCCGCAACCGGCTCTATCCATATTCCTGTAACTAAAAAAAGTTTTGGCAGCACAAATAAAAAAAATGGTGTATATATTATTGCTTCTCCATAAATTATTATTGATGCTTCCTGGTGCTGTCCTTTTCCGTTCATTATCGTTATGCTTAGTCTGTTTAATCCATAGAACAACAATGATATAGCTGTTATCCTAAGTCCCTGCACAAATGGTTCATAATTTTCACTGCTTAGTGAGAAAACTTTATGAAATACGGGTGCAGCGGCAAAAAGCAAAAGCATTACTAATATTGATACACAAACCACAAGCCTTGTCACAACACCTTTTATCTGCTTTTCTTTCTTTTCCATATTTTCTTTTGCCGCACACATACTAAAAAGCGGCTGCACTCCGTCTGCTATACCGGTGAGCATATTCTGAGCCGGATATACAAGATACGATATGACCGCATAACAAGCCACCGTCCTGCTGCCTCCATACGAAAGACATTGATAGTTTGTCAATGCAAGTACCCAGGTAGGAAGAAGTGAAATTCCAAATGAAGCTATACCGCCTAAAAAAATCTTTTTTATATAACCTGACCTTTTTTCTTCTTCACATCCTTCTTTAATAATTTTCTCAATATTTCCCGAATATATTTTTTCTGATTTTTCTTCTATAAACTTATCCGATAATATTTTATTTCCCACTTTTTTATAACAACTTAAACCACCCGTATTTTCCGCTTTTTCTTCCACATCTTCTCTGCTTAATGCACCTGATTTTTTTATGCTCACACCTGCTATAACACTTGTTACCACCTGTGAAAGCACCGTTCCAAGTGCCGCTCCTCTCATTCCCATCTGAAGTACAAAAATAAATATCGTGTTAAATACAAAATTTGAACAGACACCACTTATCGTCGCTGCCATAGCCTGTATTGGCATATTAAGATTTCTGACTATCGGGACAAGTCCTGCTCCAAATATCTGTAAGAGTGCCGCTGCCGCTATTATCCTAGTATATTGTACCGCAAGCGTATGCACCTTCCCCTCTGCACCGAGTATTTTCATAAGATACGGTGCTGTCATTTCAAAAAATACACTGTATAAAATACCTGCACACGCCAAAAAGACAAAAGCATTTTTTAAAAATTCTTTTGCCTCTTTTTCATGTTTTTTTCCAAGTGCGGAAACATAATTTATCCCACATCCTACTCCTATACCTATACCGCTCGCAAGGATAAACGCTGGCACAGGCCATGCAATATTTATTGCTGCAAGTCCGTCCTCACCTATATTTCTGCCAATAAATAAACCGTCTATTATCGTGTTAAGTCCGCTTATTACCATACATACCATTGCAGGTATGCAGTTTCTAAGCACTTCTTTTTTTGTATTTTTCATCTTATTGCTTTTTCCGTTTCTATATCAAAGAAATGAATTTTTGACTCATCAAATCCAAAGTGATACTCCTCGCCTTCTCTGAAATCACCATTTCCCTCAATGCGTATTGTTACATTACTATTAAATTTATTTTCACTCTCAATCGTATCATTCCAGTTTTTTGCAACATTTTCATTTGAAGAAATTTTCTCATTTTCAATACTATCACTTTCGCCAGCCGTTTCCAAGTGCAAATATGAAACTGCCCCATCCGGCTCATAAACTTTTAATCTTGCTGCAAGGCTGCTCTGAAACATCTCATCATCCATACCCTTTACCTGTAAAAATATGTCTTCAGGTCTTATTCCAACATAGACTTCTTTATCAAAATATCCTCTTTTTCTCAAAAGTTCAGCATTTTTTTCTGACAGTCTGTATCTTCCAAGTCCACCGATAAAAAGCATTACATTCTTTTTTTCCTGAACGACTTTTGCTTTCCAGACATTCATCTGTGGGGTTCCTATAAACTGTGCTACAAAAAGATTTGCCGGTTTGTTATAAAGTTCTTTTGGGGTTGATGCCTGCTGAATTTTTCCATTGTTTAACACGACTATCTTTGTTCCAAGTGTCATTGCCTCTGTCTGGTCATGCGTAACATAGACAAATGTTGCATCTGAATGTTTATAAAGTTCTTTAATCTCCATACGCATCTGGGTTCTGAGCTTTGCATCAAGATTTGACAATGGTTCATCCATAAGAAATACCTTTGGCGTTCTGATAAGTGCCTTTCCTATTGCAACTCTCTGTTTCTGACCGCCCGAAAGCTGCCCCGGTTTTCTTTTAAGAACTTCTTTTAGACCTAGCATATCTGCAACTTTTTCAACATTTTCTTTTATTTGTCTTTTAGGTACTTTCTTTATCTTCATACTGTATGCTATATTGTCGTACACCGACATATGCGGATAAAGGGCATAATTTTGGAAAACCATTGCTATATCTCCGTTTGCCGCCATTTTTTTATCAAGCACTTTTCCATCTATATAAATACTGCCTGCCGTTGCCTTTTCAAGACCTGCTATCATTCTTAATACCGTCGATTTACCGCAGCCTGAAGGGCCAACAAACACAACAAATTCTTTGTCTTTAATCTGTAAGTCAAAGTTTTTTACTGCAAAACTTCCACCGTCATATTTTTTTTCAATTCCGTCCATCAACAATTCTGCCATAACTGTAACTACCTGCTTTCCTGTATTTCTATATTCTTCCAGTTGTACATAAGTTGTCCCACATCAGCAATTATAAAGTCTGCACTTTCTTTCAATTCTTCTTTTTCACCGACACCACTCAACACTCCAACTGCCAATGCTCCACCGTTCTTCGCAAACTGCATATCCGTATTTGTATCTCCTACTACCATTATCTCATCTGAATTTATTTCAAATCTTCTTTTAAAATCTTCTATTATATCTGATGACGGTTTTGGTTTTAAAACCCCGTCATCAGAGCCAACATATGAAAAGAAATGTCTGATGCCAAGTCTGTCAAGACATTTAAGAGCTGTCTGCTTTGTATCAGCAGTAGCAAGCCCCACTATTAGCTTTCTGTCCGACAGCCACTTAAATAATTTATCAAGGTCAGCGGTAGGTAGGATATTTGCCGTGCTTTTAGTAACTTCTTCAAAATAAAGTTCTTCAAGCTGTTTAGAATAAAGACTTAACATTTTATCATCTGCTTCTATCTCAAAAAACTCAATGACTGCTTTCGTCATATCCCTGTAGGTCATTGCTGCAATGCTGTTTCCAACGGATTTCACCGCCATTGAAACATTTTCCTCATCAGCATCAATCCCTATCTTATGGAGAAACTTTGGCATCACCATTTTAGTAGCCTCATTCCACAACTCATCAAACTTAAGAAGCGTACCATCCTTATCAAACAAAATCCCCTTAATCACCGCTCGTCCCCTCTTTCCATATACTTACTTAAAATATTTGTGAAACTATCATAATCTGAAATTAAATTGTGAAATATAACAAATAATTAGTTTCACAATCACTAAAAACTACTTTGAAACTGAACTCATAGCTTCCTCTGCTGTTTTCTGAGCCTCGTCAAGTGCATCTTTTGCAGAAACTCCCTCAATCTCAACTTTATCTGCTGCTACCTTGAGTGCGTCATAAATCTTTCCGCCTGTAGGGTCTGTCGGAAGTACAGAACCATGTGAAGCCTGCTGTAATGGTACGAGTGCCTGTGGATTTTTTTCTGTATAATCCTTAAATTCTTTTACATCCTGTGTTGATTTTCTAACTGCAACATAACCTGTTTCCATAGACCATTTAGCCTGATTTTCAGGTGTAGTGAAGTACTTTATAAATTCATAAGCACCTTTCTTTTCTTCATCTGAAGAATTTTTGAGGATAACGAGATTCTTAGCTTCTGCTGCCGGAGCTGATGCATTATTTCCAAATCCCGGCTGCTGCATTGCACCTACGATACTAAAGTCAAGGTCTGCCTGATCTCCTGACGAACCGGTATAACCGCCTGCCTTATTCTGCAAAACATCATCAATAGTTGTGTACCAGTATTCCCATCCCTGTCCGCCGGAATGAATTTTCATTATCTTATCATCGTGAATCCATTTTTTAAAGCTGTCCCACACTTCAACCCACGCATTACTGTTTACACACACTGTCTTTCCATCATCACTAAAAAGACTTCCGCCGTTACTGAGCACTGCATCAACAAGATTGTCCTTGCCCCACATAGGTTCCCAACCTGTCATGCCCTTATTTTTTTCAGTAATCTTCTTAGAAGCATCTGCTAAATCCTGCCATGTCTTAATGCTTTCAGGCTTAATTCCTGCATTTTTAAATGCTTTTTTATTGTAATAAAGTACCTGTGTAGTTCCATAAGCAGGGATTGCAAATGTCTTATTCTCATCATCTACACCCTGATTTAAAAACACATCAAGATAATCATCCTTATTAAAATCAGAATCATCTTTTGTATATGTACTTATATCTTCAAGAACTTTCTTCTGATTAAGGGTCCTTGAACTATTTACATCCAGAAGTGCAATATCAGGTGCAGTACCACCTGCAATACCAGCCTGAACTTTCTGATAAGTTTCATCATAATCTGCCTGAGTAACACACTTAACCTTATAATCCGACTGGGACTTATTAAATTCATCAACAATGTCCGCAACAACATTCACGGCAGTCTTACCGCCGGAATACCAGAACTCAACCTCAACCGGACCATTCTTTTTAGAATCAGACCCACTCTTTACGGCAGACTTAGAACTTGTTCCGCAACCGGTAAGAAGCCCCACTGTCATGCTCATCATCAACGCCATACATAATAATTTCTTTCTCATGATAATCCTCCATTTTTTACTTTATATATAATCTATTTTCCAGACATCTGCAAAACTATCATTACACTGAATTGAATTGCATAGATATAACATAGTCTATAAGCAGTTCTGCAGGTGTCTTTCTAACCTTTAACGCCCGTATCTCCACCAATACCATTGATAAACCATTTCTGGGTAAATGCGAACATCACTAAAAGCGGCACAACTATAACAGCACTTGCAGCCATAACCTTAGGCCATTCCGTACCGTAAGCTCCACCTTCTATAAAAAAGCTGCGAAGCCCCTGCGATACAAGACTTATATTTTTATCGTTAGTTATAAGTGACGGCCACATATAACTGTTATACATTGTTATAAAACTCATAAGACCAAATGTTATAAATGATGATTTAGTCATGGGCATTACGACTTTCCACAAAACCTTCATATTCCCCGCACCATCCATCTTTGCCGCCTCTATAAGCGGTGTCGGCACCTGCATAAATGCCTGTCTTAACAAAAATATTCCAAATATATTTATCGTGTCTGAGATTATCAGACCCGTGTAGCTGTTTAAAAGTCCCAGTTTTGCAAGTATTATGTAACTTGGTATATATGTTGCCGCTGCCGGCAGCATATAAGTTCCCATAACTATCGCAAATAATATTTTTCTTCCCCTAAATCTCATAAATACCATTGCATAAGCAAGCATTGCACCTGTTATTATCTGTATCGCAACGACCACAACACTTACGAACAAACTATTTCCTATGTATTTAAGCATCGGCGATGCCGTAAATATGCTCACAAAATTTCCCCACTGTGCCTTTGCAGGAAATAATTTTGACACATCCATAACCTCCGCCTTTGTCTTTAATGCACTGATTATCATCCATATAAAAGGGAATACCGTAAATATACCTGCTATGACAAGAATAAACATTTTTCCGAATGTCTTTCCGATATTCCCAAAGACTTCAATGCTTTTTTCTAATGCCGGATTTCTCTCTGATACACTGTCTTTGTTTATCTTTGTAATTGATGAAAATGTCTTTTTTGTTCCAAATCCTGTATATTTATTTTCATTTACTATATTCTGCTGCATTTTTCTCTCGCTTTCTAAAGTTTCATTTATGATTTCAAATCAAATATCCCTTAAATACCTTGCAGTCAAGCGAATATTAACAATCCGCTCTGCTGCCGGCTCATTTCTTCTTCATAATTCACAATCTATATCAATAATGAACCCATTTTTTAGAAATAATAAACTGAACTACCGACAGCAATACCGTTATTGCTATAAGAACTATTGCTACGGCTGTCGCCTGTCCCATGTCATATTCTTCAAAACCGAGCTGATAATACATATAAAGAAGTGTTCTTGTCGAACCTGACGGACCTCCCTGCGTAAGTATCTGAATCTGGTCATAAGCCTGCAATGAATTTACCATTGTCACTATCAGCAAAAAGAATGTTGTCGGTGATATACAGGGAAGTGTCACATCTTTGAAACGCTGCCATGCGTTAGCACCATCAAGTCCGTTTGCTTCGTAAAGCTCAGTCGGTACTTTTTCAAGTGCCGAGAGATAAAATATCATTGCATAACCGAGACTTTTCCACACCGTTACTACTATTACCGATAAAAGAGCCGTATCTGAACTATTTATCCATTGCAATGCAGGAAGATGAAAAAATTTTAACACCGCATTTGCAAGTCCGCTGTCGGGATTGAATATCCATGTCCACACGATAGATACCGCAACAGTCGGAGTTATCCACGGCGAAAAAAGAATGAATTTGAAAAATCCGCTTCCCCTGAATGTTTTTCTAAGAAGAAGTGCAAGTAAAAGTCCGCCGGCTATCGTTGGAAATAATGTTCCGATACTAAACCAAACAGTTGTGCCTAATGCTTCATAAAATCTGCTGTCCTTAAACAGCTTTATAAAGTTATCTAAAAATACGAAGTTATATGTAGGCGACATATAGTCCCAATCAGTAAAGCTTATGTATAATGATTTTAATATCGGATAAATCCAAAACACCATCAAAGGTATAAATGCCGGAAGTACAAAAAGCCACACACTTCCTATTTTCTTTAATTTACTGTTACCAAACATTTTTAATTCCCCATTTCTTTATTTTATTGACCTCGCCATAGCTGCACTGCTTCACCGAATGTCTTTAGTTTTGATTTTTTTCTTCCATGAAATATCGGATTTACATAGCCTAAGAAACCGTAATCTTTAGACAATACCTCAAATCTTTTCCATTCCCAGTCAATGGTGTGCCAGTTTGTCACAACATCTGCCATATATGTCCGTTCATCCCTCTTTTCAAGCACGACCTCTCTTTTTACTCCGTTTTCAATCAGATATAATTCAGGAATAATATTTTTTCCGTATGTTTCTTCATTTATTTTTATTGTCACACTCGCAACAATGTCATTTTCAAATTCAGAATCGCCTGTTATCTCTATCCTGTCACCGGGAAGATATTTTTTATTTTCAAAAAGAAAATAAACTTCCATTGTAATATATCTGGCAACTATGACATGACCTTTTGAAACCGCTTTCAACAGTTTAGAAGGCGTCATTCCATCCATATATACCAATGTTGCAGGGTCTCCCGGCACACTCGGCTCATCTGCCCCCTCGTACCTTTCGTCTATAAGGTTGTGCGAATCACTTCCCCCAAGTCCGAAAACCCTAAATCCCTGCTGCCACAAAAAATCTATAAATGATATAGCATCTTCATTTGCTTTTTTTGCATATTCATATGTCGGGTCATTTATTATCTCCATCAATCTTAGATTTTTCAATTTAAGGTCAAAATATGTCCATTTCCATATATGCAGGAATGGATGGTTTATACTCCAAAGCCATTCCTTTTCATCTGCTTCCCTGATGGTGTACTCTACTTCCTGACTTATCCTGTCCTCACCATCATGTTTTAAAATGTGTGTAAGTCTGCCCGGCATCCCAAGACAACCAAATATATTAAAATGCCCCAGACTTGTCGTAATCTCAACCCCCGGTACGACCATCACTTTTGCTTCTGGCCATCCGGTGTGCAAAACATTGTGTTCGGTCGGGATATAAAAATCCATTCCCATTTGTTCTGCCTTTTTCATCGCACTTCTCGTTGTCTCCTTTCCATCAGACAATCTCGTGTGTGTATGAAAATCACCTTTATACCATCTGCTCTCGTCCGAATAATTCTTATCAATATCAAATTCTTTATTCCCAACCCAGTCCTGTTCTCCCACTGGCTCTTTCACTGAAGAAATGTCATCAGAAATAGTAACTTTAACATTGAAACTGTTTTTCCCAAGACGCTGCATAACATATTCCCTAAATGCACATATTATAAACTTCCATCTGCCTATAGGAATATCTCCTGCCGTCCCACCTGCTGTCGTATGCATCCCATCATTTCCTATTATGAGTGTTCTGGGACCATACCCAATTTCCCTGAACATTCTAAACTTTCCATTACTATCCTTTACAATTATATAGCAAAGCAACGCATACTCTTTTGGTATATTTATTTTTATATTCATAATCTTTATTGGAGAACTGACATCCACTGTTCTTTCCTGCCATGTACTCCCGCCATTTTCAATATGATATATTAAAGTTTCCATGTGTAATCCTCACTTTTTATTGGTCTTAATTTCGTTGCTGTATCACACACTTGCAAGACATATTGTCTAACAAGCCATTTATCAGCTTATTTCAGCATTTTCATTACTGTTTATATATACTGTGAAAATTAAAACCAATTTCTTTTCTCTGACAAGGTTAATAATAGCAACCTTATGTAAAATCCATAACCATGCAATAGACAAATTTTTGTAAAATAATGTAAAATTCTTGTAACACTGTAGTGTGTTACAAAAAATTGCAAATTTGTGATATAATTATTCCAAAATCCGCACTAAAATAGGAGGACTACTATGGAAAATAATAAGAAATATCTTAAACTGCTCGCCCAAAAATATCCGACGAAACAAGCTGTGAGCAGCGAAATAATAAATTTAAGTGCTATTTGCAACCTGCCAAAAGGAACAGAACATTTTATGAGCGATATTCATGGCGAATATGAAGCATTCTGCCATATTCTAAATAACTGCTCAGGTGTCATTCATGAAAAGGTTGACCTTTTATTCCGTGATACACTCAGCAATGTGGAAAGACAGGAAATCTGCACGCTGATATATTATCCCAAAGAAAAACTTGAAATGCTCCACAAGGAATGTGAACTCCCTGAAGAATGGTACCGCATGATGCTTGGAAATCTCATTGAGGTCGCAAAACTCCTCTCCTCAAAATACACACGCTCAAAAGTTAGAAAAGCAATGCCAAAGGAATTTGCCTATATTATTGATGAGCTTTTACATGTACAGAAAGACGAGGATGACAACCAGGTCCGCTACCACAAAGTCATTCTTGATACAATATTAAACATTCATAATGGTGATGAATTTATCATTGCACTCGCAAATCTTATAAAAAGACTTGCCGTTGACCATCTTCATATCGTCGGTGATATATTTGACCGTGGGCCATGTGCCGATATGATACTTGACCTGCTCATGGAGCATCATTCACTTGATATTGAATGGGGTAACCACGATATTCTCTGGATGGGTGCGGCTTGCGGAAACAAGGCATCTATAGCAAATGTCATACGAAACAATCTGAAATATGATAATACAAGAATCCTTGAAAACGGTTATGGTATAAGTCTTAGAAACCTTGCTCTTTTCGGAGAAAAAACATATAAGGATAAAGAACCGATGGATGCTGCACTCAAAGCAATATCTGTTATTTTATTTAAACTTGAAGAACAGATAATTTGCCGCCATCCTGAATATGAGATGAACGAAAGACTGCTTCTTTCAAAAATAAATCTTAATGATTTTACCATAAAAACTGCTAACTCTGATTTAAACAATAAAAATACTATAACTGCTAATACTGATATAAAAAATAACTACAATAAAAATGACACTGATACCGTTTCAGACAGCAACTGTAACTCCGATTGCAATCCGACGGAATTACTTTATAAATTATCAGATACAGACCTGCCTACAATAAATCCTGATAATCCCCTGGCACTTACTGAACAGGAAAATGCCATTATGGACGAATTACAAGCTGCCTTTATCGGAAGTAACCGTCTGCAGAAGCATATAAAATTTTTATACGAAAAGGGCAGTATGTATAAGATATTTAACAACAATCTGTTGTACCACGGCTGTGTTCCTCTTGATGAATACGGAAACTTCGACGGAATCACACTTGATGGAGTTGTCTATCAGGGCAAAAAATACCTTGATTATGCAGACAAAATGGCAAGACTTGCTTATCTTGACAATGACAACGAAAATGCACTCGATTTTATGTGGTTTTTATGGGCAGGTCACAAGTCACCACTCTGCGGCCGTGTCATAAAGACCTTTGAGAGAAGTATGATAAACGATGAGAATACATGGCATGAACCGACAAACCCTTACTACAGATTTTATCATACTGAAAAGACCTGCAATATGATACTTCACGAATTTGGTCTTTTCTCACCTGAATCACATATCATAAACGGTCACACCCCTGTAAAAACTATTGAGGGAGAATCACCCATAAGGGCAAACGGAAAACTTCTTGTGATAGACGGCGGTTTCAGCAAAGCCTACCACGAAACAACCGGTATCGCCGGATACACGCTTATATTTAATTCACATGGAATGAGGATCAAAGCACACCACCCATTTGAAAGTGTGTATAAAGCACTTAGAGATAATAAAGATATAGACTCAGAATCTGAGATAGTTTACACGGCAAGTCCAAGAATACTTGTCAAGGATACCGAAAACGGTAAACAGATACGAGATGAAATTTCAGACCTTAAGATGCTTCTTGGCAGTGATGTGGTAAATTAAAAGATATTAAAAGGTCTTGCCATATGACAAGACCTTATTCATTCGTAAAAATACTGGTTTATTTAGGTGCGTGCCACCCACATGAAAGCTTTCCGCTTTCATGTGAAATCAACTATTTATCTTCGCTCAAAAAACAACCAAATGTAAAAAACTATCCTTCATCTCCAAAATCTATATTCTGCGTGCTTTTCTTATGACAACGCACATTATAAAATACCAAAGCAAATACGAACAATATATCTGCTCCATAAAAAATGTATCTCTTGTTTCTATTTTCTTTTATTTCTTTCAATGACAATTCTTCGCTGTCCTTTAAAATGTACTCCCCATATTTCTTAGTGTAGTCTTTCTTTTCATGTTCTTCCGGATTACACAATAAACCAATCCATTTGTATGTTATTTTCTGTCCTTTCAGATCAGTAAGCGTTATATATTTGTCATTGAAATTGCAATATATCGTATTGACTTTACCATTCTGTGAATATGTTTTAAATGCAAATTTATTATGCGAATAATATACTATTTTCTCATCATACATTCCAGCTGGTCTAAAATAATCCACTGGTAATGTCAAGCCACTTGTCGACCAGTCATATACCAAAACATCATCACAATACATATTCAAAAATGGCATATGCTCTTTTTTATCATCTTCATATATATAAACTCTTTTTTCAATATTCCTGTCAGCATCCTTATAAAATTTCCCTTTATCATCAATATGTTTATAATATCCAATCCTCGCTTTATTTGGGAAAAATATTCCTGCCAAATAAAATATTGCCACTATTAAAATTATTCCAATAATATTTATTATTTTTCGCTTTTTCATATACTCCCCCTATCAACGGTATGCAACTAAACATATTGAACTTGTATATCTATAAGTAGTATCTCCCCATCCACCATCATATTCATCTCCATTCCAAGTTTTTGCTTTAATAGGATCTCCATTGTATATAAGTACTGCTGAAGCAGTTCCTGGTTTATGACCCCAAAATGCTCCATCTTTATACCTTCTTCTCATGACATGATAATCTTGATATAATTTATTTCCGATTCCCTGCTTATTACTTTTTCCAGTTCTAATTGCAATCAACTTCCAATCACTTGTAACCGTTCGTACATCTGATGGAGATATTTTTCTACATTCATATTTTCTATTATTTAAATCTTTTATAACTAAATCTCTAATATATGACTCTGTAAAATTATAACTAAATTTATATCCACACGCTTCTCCTGGATCTTTCCTTTTACTCAAATCAACTGCATATGCATAACAATTAATATCACTATTGTTTGTAATATACTTCCAGTAATAATTCTTACCACTAGGTGATTTAGAGTGTTTTGTCACCCATGTCGGTACATTACCACTATAATTACTTGCATTTACCGGTGTATTTTCGCAATATGCATACATATTATGTGAAAACATTCCAAAACCTGTGTCTGTATATCTATCCATATTTATCATACGCTTTATTGATGAAGCATAATATCTGTTATTCAAATAATAAAAACCACTTTCCTCATCATAATAATATCCTCTATATCTCAATGGATTAATTTGGGCAATCTCTTTATCACCTGACTGATTTACTATCTCTCCCCAGCCATTATATATATATTCAACTATTTTTTTCCCGGCGGTATTATATATTCCTGTTATACTTCCCTGCTCATCTGTATTATAAATATACTGAACACCATTATATTTAAATCCTATCGGTATTCCATAAACATCATAATTAAACCATATCGCCTCTTTATCATTTTTTTGTAATATCAGCTTGTCTTCATCATAATAGTATTTTGTAATACTATCACCTGTATTTTTACAAACACGACGACCATTCATGTCATATTTATATTCTGCAATCTTTTTACCTGATTCATTATCAATCTCAGATAATTTATTTCCAAAACTCCATTTCATACTATATTTATTCATATATCTTATAGGATTTCCAACATCATCATAGGTTATATCTTTCCCACGAACCCTAATTAATTGATCCTTAAATTTATCATTATAGAAATAGTTTTCCTGACTTTCATATTTGTTTAATTCATTTGCAGGAATTCCATAACTATAATTAAATGACTTTACAGCAACAATATTTCCACCACCATCATATTCATAAATATATGTTTTCCCTGCATCTTTATTATCTTCTCTTACAAGCTCCATCAAATTATTATATTCATAATTTTCTTTAACAGATCCATTTTCTGTTATTTCATATAATAAACCATATTCATTATATTTGTAGCATATTTTTTTACCAAATTCATTAATTATCTTTTCTGAATCATTTTGCGAAAAATATTGCTTTTTTAAAATTGTACTACCTTTAAATGATATATTTTTTTCACTTTTATTTTGATAAGATTCTAAATCTCCTACACTATAAATATAGGTATCTAAATCTGTCCTATATTTTTCCTCTAATATTTCTCCATTATACTTTATTTTTTTATCCCATTCATATCCATTAATATCTTTTTGTATGCTAAATCCGTCACTGAGTTGCTCAGCTATAATCTCATCTTCATCATTATACTTATAATTATAAATAACATTATTGACATTATCGTAACATCTTGTCAACTTATAATGATCATCTGCATCATATTTCCAGCTATATTTCTTTGTTCCATTTTCTACATAATCTGTCACATTTCCAATTTCATCTGTTATTAAATTATAATCATAACCGTTTGCCATCGTTATACTTGTATTATTTGTTGATACAGATTTTCGTTCATATATCATTTTATCATTTATTGACAGCTTTGTCACTTCACCATCCGTATATCCGTATTTATATTCAACACCATTATGTTTGACTGTCTTCAATCCTTTTTTTCCATAATTATATTCATTATAAATTTGATTTTTTCCATCATAGGCACATTTTGCATATAAATCTCCATCTTTATTATAAATATATAACGAATATGTATTTCCAGACATCTCTACCACTTTTCTTAGATATAATATGTTATTTATCTTTATTACCTTATTTCCATTTGAATCATAATATTTCTCTATATCATCACCTCTTTTTAAGTGATAAATATATTTTACAACATTGTTTTCAACTTTTTTTTGAATAATACTATCGTATTTATTTATTTTGTTATATGTTTTTTCATCTAAAGATAATTCAATCGTTTCATTTACATCCCCACTATCCATTACAATATCATCATATGCATCTTGAATACCATCTTTATTCTCATCTCTTTGTACCGGACTATAACCTCCCTCTTTATCAGATTGAAATGTTTCAACCTGACTTAAATATTTTTGTCCAAATTTATCAGTGTATTCTGCATATGCCTCAAAATATTTACTTCCTTCACGAAATTTAAATTCCATACCATTCTTGTATCCACTTACCTTTTTAAAGCTTTCATCATCAAATCTTGTAAATAAGTTGATTTTCTGATATTCAATGTCCTCTATTCCGATTTTTCCTGTATTATTATCATAAAACATAGTAATATTCTTATACTTTGGAAGTTTGTATTGCTCAAGATTTTTTAATTTATTTATAGCTGTATTATCTTTCTCTATTTCCAATATAGATGCATTAATTTTAACTGCTTTTGAAATAATCACCCCCTGACATGTAAATTGCTGACAATTAATTTCAACATTTCCATTGGGTGCATATATTATACCACTAGAAATATAAGAATTTCCATTTATAATTATATTTCCATTTTTTGAATATAATATGGCATTATCCATTATCAGCTTCTGTCCATCTATCTTAATATCTTTTTCTGTCATAAGATTCCCTGAAAAGTTTGTATCTGCCGCCCTCATGTCATAATTATTTTTAGAATAAATATTTCCTGTAAATTTAAATTTTTCACCCTCACTATTTTCAGAAAATTCCAATTCTCTTTCATCTGAATTTTCATACTGATATACTATACCATCTGATAATTTAGAAATATTTTGATTTTGATTTTCATTCTTTATCTTCTTCCCATTTATACTTAAATCTCCAGTCATTATACTTTCTTTATAATATTCATCTTTTATTTCTGCATTAACCTTACTAGCTGAATAATTACCGACTATTCCACAAATTATAATTGTTAAACTTAAAATATTTGCTAAAATTTTTTCATATTTCTTCATATTTTCCCTCCACTATACTTTACTATCGTCTGCTATTTGTATATTGTTTTTATTATTGCTTTTTATCACCCCTATCTTTTGTTACTTTTATACAAATATTTACTACTTTTCCATAATATCATCATTGTTTTGCCCTGTCAAATATTTTTATCATCAAATATTTATATTCATTTCTGACAATACAATTCTTTTCTTCTGTTTTCTAAGTCAAACAGACTAGTGCAATGTATCAATGATACATTACACTAGTCTGCTAAATCTTTATATTTATTTTTCTCCGAAAATCTTTCCTGCAACCACTGCTATCACAATAGTAACAGCCATATCAGGCAATGTATTTCCGACAGGTATATCTACAGTCATAAGATAACGGTAGAGTATAAATCCGATAACCCAGATGATTGCATTTATCATATCAACTTTCTTACTGCTCTTATCTGCTTTTAAGATAAAGTAATCTGCTATCTGTATAGCTATCATTGGTGCGAACACCGAACCGATAAGGTACATGAAGTCTGTTATATCATCCATAGGGAATAATATTGCTGCAACTGTTCCGATTACGGTTACTGCTATTGTCACATATTTTCCGTTTAATTTTGATAAAATAGTTTCACTTGATATTCCGGCTGAATATGCATCAAGGAATGTTGTTGTCACTGTTGAAAATACAACAATCAAAAGACCAACAATTCCAAGTCCTGCTTTTACCATTATCTGTGCAACATCACTTTCTCCCGTAAATATAGCTGCACCCATTCCTATAATATACATCCAGCAGCTTACGATTCCATAAACTATCGTGCTTACAAGTGTTGCCTTTACAGGCTCTTTTGCTTCTCTTGTATAATCACTTATAAGTGGAAGCCATGACAACGGCATAGCTACCGCAAGCTCTACTGCTGCTCCAAAGCTCATGCTGTCGCCTGATACTTTTACTCCTGATGTATCGCTAAAGAATATAACCTTACACATTATTATAGTAAGAATAAATAATGCAGCCATTGCAACAGTATTTATTTTTCCAAGATTTGTTATTCCAATCACAACCCAGAGAATAATAAGAGCACCGATTACAAGACACCACACCCAGTTTCCTGTATTAAATATTCCATTTGCTGCAAGTGCTCCATCATAGATCATAATAGAAGTCCATCCCACAAGCTGGAGCACATTTAAAAATGCAAAAAATTTGCTTCCATCCGCACCAAAACTCATAGTAACAGTATCCATTGCACTTTTTCTTTCTTTTCCACCTATGATTCCTGCACAAAAAAGCATAAGGCAACCTATAATATGACCGATTATGATAGCAAGTATTCCTTTACCAAAACCGAGCGATGCAAACGATGTTCCCGTAAGTATCTCGGCTATCGAAAGTCCGGCTCCAAACCATATAAGCCCGTTTTCAAATAATGATGTTCTTCCCTTGTTTTCCATTTAATTCCTCTTTCTTACTTCTTATTATTTCTTTTCTTGTTATCTTATATAAATATTTGTGAAACTCCCAATAAACTATATTTTGTTTTTGCAACTTTACATATCATAAACAAGGAGCTTATGACATTTAATATAGTATAAAGTCTTTCAAATATAACGGATTGCTCCATTGCTACGCAATTTTGACCCTTATTTCATAAATTCATTGTCACACGCAAATGCGTGGTTCATAGGTCCGCTTCCCTTTCCAAGATCAAGCATTGCCGCAAGTGCTCCTGATATATAATCCTTTGCCCTGAGTACCGCCTTATCAAGGTCATATCCTTTTGCAAGATTTGATGCTATGGCACTTGACAAAGTACATCCGGTTCCATGAGTATTAGGATTGTCTATCCTCTTTCCCGTAAACCACTTGTAATCACCATTTCTATATAATAGGTCATTTGCATCATTTATCTGATGACCGCCTTTCATAAGCACTGCACAGTCAAATTTTTCACTTATAAACTTTGCCGCTTCTACCATGTCATTTTCATTCTCAATCTTCATTCCTGATAAAACTTCACCCTCAGGTATGTTTGGTGTGAGAACTGTTGCTATCGGAAGCAGTTTTTTCTTTAATGTACTTATCGCATCATCAGTTATGAGTTTTGCACCGCTTGTCGCAACCATAACGGGGTCAACAACTATATTTTTTGCCTTATACTCTATGAGTTTATCTGCGATTTTTTCTATAAGTCCGCTTGCCGATACCATTCCTATCTTTACCGCATCAGGGTAAATGTCCGTGAATATCTCGTCAATCTGCTCTCCTAAAAATTCAGGTGTCACATCCATGATAGCAGTCACACCCGTAGTATTCTGTGCCGTAAGTGCAGTTATCGCACTCATCGCATATACTCCGTTGCTTATCATTGTTTTTATATCAGCCTGAATTCCTGCTCCACCGCTTGAATCACTTCCTGCTATTGTTAATGCTGTTTTCAAAATTTATGTCCTCCTTTTTTTATTTATGTACTCTCGGTATCTGCGAAACTATCACCAATCTGCCTGAGTCAAACGGATATTGACAATCCGTTCCACTACCTGCTCGTAACACTATTAACTGCTATCGCAGAATATCAGTTTCGCAATTTCCTATAATCGTGCTACATCATATAAAAAGCCACAAAAAAAGAATATACATAACTACCATGCATATTCTCAACATAAATCATTGCAAATCTATACCGACAACTTCCTACGCTGGCATTATCCATCAGGTTATAAGGGTTAAGATACGCAATCTACTCTCAGCCTGTTTCACGCACAAGCTCCCCCGCATCGGCTATTATACATTAAGTTTATAATTAGTGCAAGTTGTTTACAGTATTTTTATGGCTGAACTGTTAATCTTCATCAAACTATGGTATAATTATTTTAGAAAGAAATTTTTCAAAATTATAATCTGAAAACAGACCAATAGGTCAATAGGTCAAAATGAAAAGGAGGGATTTCTATGGATATTGCAGCACTCTCTATGGGCATATCACAGGCAGATGTAATAAATAATGTTGAAACCGCAGTTCTTGCAAAAAGTCTAGATACAATGAAAGAAAGCGGAGCCGGTCTTATTGACATGATGAATCGTTCTGCTATGGAAAGGTCTGTCAATCCGGAACTCGGTGCAAATATTGATATTACGATATAAAACTGTTTTCTAAAAATTAACCCCCATCTATGTTGTGAATATTTTCATTATACAGATGGGGTAGTTTTTTATTCTTTTTTACTCTATTATTAAATGAGCTGTTGACCTTATAATATCAGTAAAATGTTCAACTTCTCCTTTAGAATATCTATTATTTTCTATCTTATAAGAAAGTAGCTGTCAACACCTAATTTTACATCTAAATACAATAATCACTCCATCCACCCTCATCAGTCCCTACACAACTGTTTCGTACCATAAGTTTTCCCTCAAGTTCTGTCCTGACAACACTTTTATGTCCTCCACGCATACGGTCAACTAAAAGATATAATGCAAACTTCCCCATCTCCTCTTTAGGAAGTCTTACTGTTGTAAGCATAGGTCTTGTATATTGTGCTTCTTCTATATCATCACTTGCTATTATAGATGGAATATAATACCTGTTTTTATTTGTTTCAAGGAATTTTAACATCCCGATAGCTGTTATATCGTTTGCACAATATATTCCTGTCGGTCTGTCCTCCGACTGCATAAATTTCTGCATTGCCGCAAACCCCTCCGCTTCTGTCTGCCCGGTCTGTACTATATAATCTGCCTCCGGGTCGATGTCATGTCTGTGCAATGCCTCAAGATACCCACGATACCTCGCTTCATTGTAGCAGTCACCAACATAACCTATACTTGTATGCCCTAGTGATATAAGATATTCTACTGCCATCATGGCAACTTTCTTTCCGTCACACAAAACCTCATCAACCTCATAATTTGTTGAATTACGGTTTACCGAAACGACATTTTTAAATTTGTTATTGAGTTTTTTCAATGCGTCTTTATTACATTTACCAATGATTATAAGACCGTCACATTTCTGCTCAAGCTCATCATACATTTTATCTACCAGCAGATTAAGATCCTCATGGCGGCATTTTTTATCATTTGAAAAAACAGGCATATACCAGACCTTTGTCAATATTGCAACCTGTTTATGTATCTCACTTTCTATCACCCGCAGCAGTTCATTAAAAAACGGATCTGCCGTTGCCTTTTCCATTCGTGTCATAAGAACACTGACATAATAGACTTTTTCTTCCTTCTCCTTAACTCCCATCTTTAGATTTCTTGCAGCAGTATTTGGGGTGTAATTAAGCTCTATCGCAATCTTCCAGATTTTGTCACGAAGCTTGGGAGATGAACATTTATAATTTGGATTGTTGAGCACGCGTGAAACAGTCGAAGCCGATACACCTGCTCTCTCTGCTATTTTCTTGATTGACATGATTTTTTCCTTTCTTACTTAAGGATGTACTCTATGAACAACTTTTGTCTTTTCCCACTTACATTATATTCATACTCTTTCCCTAGGACAACAATAATATTTGAAATCGTTTTCACACACTGCAATCCCCTGATATTCAGGTATTTCATAATTATATACATATAATATTTCAGCCAAAAAATCCCCTGACATAGCTAATCAGATATCTGCCCCCTCTCTGCTGCCTGCCTGATAATGTTAAAATTGCTGGGTTTTCCGTATTTTCATCCTGTTTCCACAAACTCTCCCCAATTAACTTTATTTGTTCACATTTATTAACATATATTTCACATTTAAAACATTACAAGTTCACACTTCCACGATAATATAAACCCATCAAATGAAACAAAATCATTTGATAAGTGCTTAAATTTTTTTCATACCTTCTCCAAACAGTTAAGCGAAAGCTTGACTGTTAGAACCGCTTTCTCCAGCGGTTCTTTTTTTTCGGCAAAACAAAAAACGCAGCTTTATGAAACTCAATTCACAAAACTGCGTTTTTTATCTGACACGCTGCCAACAGATAGCAATTTTTATGTAAACATACATTGCTATCTGCTTTTGACCCTTGCATCATGCTATTTGACAACGGCACCGTTTTCCCTGTTTCTACAGGAATATATACTTACATACAAACAATACCGCAAGTATATACATTAAAGGTTTAACTTTCTTTGCTTTTCCACAAAATACATTGATAACTACATATGATATAACACCGAGTGCGATTCCCTCTGAAATGCTATACATAAGCGGCATTGCAAGAAGTGCAAGATATGCCGGTACTGACTCTGTAAGGTCTGTAAAATCTACACTTATGATTGATGAAATCATAAGGAAACCTACAAAGATAAGTGCAGGTGCAGTAGCAAATGAAGGAATTGCAGTAAATATAGGTGCGAAGATTATCGCAAGCAGGAACATAATACCCGTTACTGCTGCCGAAAGTCCGGTGCGTCCTCCTGCAAGTACACCGGCTGATGACTCAACATATGTTGTAGTTGTTGATGTTCCAAGAACAGCTCCGACTGATGTTGCGATAGCATCGGCAAGAAGTGCAGGCTTGATTCTTGGAAGTTTTTCGTTTTCATCGAGCATACCTGCTTTTGTTGATACACCGATAAGTGTTCCAAGTGTATCAAAAATATCTACAAAGAGGAATGCAAAAAGTACAACGATAAAATCAAGGATTCTGATGCTTGAAAAATCGGCTTTAAAGCACTGTCCAAATGTATCTCCGATAGCTGTAATATCTATCATCTTAAGTGTAGGATATAATGAATAAAATCCGGTGTCAGGATTCGGAACATAAATTCCGACAAGCTGGCACAACATTCCAAGTATCCATGTACTTAATATTCCGATAAGAATAGAACCTTTAACATTTTTTGCATAGAGAATAACTGTTATAAACAATCCGACAAGTGCAAGTAATGCTCCAATTCCTACAGTATGGAAATTTTTTGTAAATCTGACATAAGTAAGAAGTGTAGAATCATCAGCTACTACTATCTTTGCACCCTGAAGTCCGATAAATGCAATGAATAAACCGATACCTGCACTTACACCTTTTTTAAGTGAAGACGGAATTGCATTAAATATAGCTTCACGCACATTTGTAAGCGAGAGCACGATAAATATAAGACCTTCTACAAATACCGCAAGAAGTGCTACTTTCCATGAATATCCCATATTTGCACAAACTGTTCCTGCCATATATGCATTAAGTCCCATACCCGGTGCAAGTGCAAATGGATAATTTGCAAGAAGTGCCATAGCCATACAGCCGATAAACGATGCAATAGCTGTCGCAAGAAGTACCGCATCACGGTTCATTCCCGTGCCGCTCAAAATGTTTGGGTTTACGGCAAGTATATATGCCATAGCCATAAATGTAGTAAGACCAGCTATAACTTCGGTCTTTACATTTGTATTATTTTCCTTTAACTTAAATAACTTATTTAACATAAATAATTATGTCTCCTTTTTTGTATTCTACTTTCCCTCATATGTAATCAATGATGTCACATCATACTTAGCAAGTTTTTCTCTTCCTTTAAGACCGGCAAGTTCGAGCAGGAATAAAATCTTAACTACTTCACCGCCGAGTTCCTCGACAAGCCCTGCACAGGCTTCAATAGTTCCGCCTGTTGCGATAAGATCATCCACAAGAAGAACTTTCTGTCCCGGCTTTATTGCATCCTTATGAATTTCAATCTCAGCCGTTCCATATTCAAGGGCATACGATGCCGTAACTGTCTCACATGGAAGTTTGCCCTTTTTGCGGCACGGAACAAATCCTTTGCCGAGTGCATATGCAATAGGCATACCGAAAATAAATCCTCTTGATTCAGTACCGACAACAACATCAAAATCAACATCCCTGACAGCCTCTATCATGGAATCAATAGCAAGTTTAAGCCCGTCCGGATCCTGTATCACTGATGTAATATCACGAAACATTATGCCTTTGCTTGGAAAATCCGGAATACATCTTACATAGTCCTCTAATTTCTTCATTTTATCTGTATCCTCCTTTTAAAATAAGCTAATAAGTAATTGCGAAACTAATTTTAGGTTGTGTTAATTGCACACATTATATGCATTTCGCAAATGCTTAAAATAAGATAATGTCACCTCTCTTATGAGGGAACAGTAACTGCATTTAACAATGCACAATCTTTTTTATTATAGCAAAAAATCACCATATTATCAATATTTGTAACAGTTCAGCCATAAAATCAGGGTAACAGTTCAGCCTTCCATTTATTACATTCATAAACCTGCCAGCAAACTGTCAGTCACTGCTACGCAGCTTATGTTTACCTCATATAATAAATAAAAGGCTATTCTACCGTAAAAATATAATCAGCAATACAATGAGCAATCTCAGATATTATCGATTATATTTTTATGGCTGAACTGTTACTAAGATTAAAATAATGTAAATTTACAAATATATACAATGACAAATACTATCAGGTACACAACCGGTATGCCACGATACAGTCCTTTAAAGTCCTGTCTGCTCATAGTCATATGTAATATGATTGAAATAAATACATACCACAAAAGTACAGTCTGCCATACCGCTAATGCCGCACCATAAACAGTAAGATAATAATAAATACCCGCACTTGTCAATGCACCGCAGAATACCGGTGCTATCGAAGCCAATGCCTGCTGAATTGACCTCATTATTATATTTCCCCTTGTCACATACTCGACATATCCGAGCCTGTCACCGTCAGGATGAAAGAATACTATTTTGGTAACTTTCGCTCCCGTAACCGTTGCAAGCAGGGCATGAGACAGTTCATGGTGGAATACTCCTATAAAAGTCAGTCTGTTAAATATAAAATAGGTGAAACTGCCGCCAAGAAAGGCTGCTGTCACCGAATAAAGAAGTTTTACAAACTGCTCTATGACAACTCCCGCACCCGGTATTGCAAAAGTCAATATCAATGCTGTCAAAAGATAGTTTACATATATATTATCCATAAATTTCTCCTGTATATCATAAATTAAATATCTGTTAGACAAAAATTTGAGGTGCGGCACATCCGGTACCGCACCCACATACTTCTAAATATGCCAAGTTGTTAAGCTATTTTCTTTATTTCAACATCATCACTTGTTTCTCTCTATTTCCTGCGTCTGAATATAAGTGATAAAGCACATAATTCCGCCCCAACAAGGCAGATTATTGTAGGAATAGTCAAGCACAACCCCTTCTTTCACTCATTCTGTTATTTATTTTCGTACTATCAGCTTTCTTATCATATCTACCGGGATAATAAGCACAGCAAGCAACATTGACACAACAAGTGCTTTTACGCTAAGCATCGTTGTATCAAATACCGGACCGCCTATCTGAATGATAATTGTTTGCAATACAAATATTGCTCCCATTACAAGCCCAAAATTTTTATTCTCGCTTATATGCTCAAAGAGATTAAATCTCTCAGATCTTGTATTTAAACTATTTAATATTATCGAATAGATAAAGAAGGCAAACATAAATGTCTTTTCGTAAAGTTCAGGATTTTTACATCCTTCAGGCATTACAAATGATGTTATACCGCCCACATTTTCAAGTATCAGTATTGAACCTAATGTGATAAATATAGCACTGACTCCTATTGCTGACTTGATATACCCGGTGAGGATATTGTCAGTTCTTTTTGCAGGCTTCTCGTCCATATATCTGTTAAGAATAGGTTCACCACCAAATGCCATTGCTGCAAGCGTATCCATTATGAGGTTTATCCACAATATCTGCACGATTGAAAATGGCTCTGTCCAGCCAAGTATAGGTGCAAGAATGTTCATAAGAAGTGTACTTATATTTACCGTAAGCTGGAAAATAAGGAACTTGCCGACTGATTTTGCCATTGTTCTTGAGTTAAGTACGCAGTCTTTTATTGAAGTAAGACTGTTATTAAGAATAACTACATCACCGGCTTCCTGTGCAACTGCAGTTCCGTCACCCATAGCAAATCCTATATCAGCCTGTTTTAACGCAGGTGCATCATTTACACCGTCACCAGTCATACCACAAACATTGTCAAGCTGCTGTGCGATAGATACTAAACGCTTCTTGTCGAGAGGCTTTGCACGGCTTACAACCTTAAGATGTGGAAGTTCTTTTTTAAGCTCCTCATCTGACATTTTTTCAAGTTCTTCATGTGTGAGAACAACATCGTTCTTCTCATCCACGAGAATACCGGCTTCTTTTGCGATAGCCGTTGCTGTCTCCTCAGCATCACCTGTCACCATGACAACCTGTATTCCGGCACCGTTAAGCACCTCAACTGTCTCGATTGCATCTTTTCTGACATTATCCCTGAGACACAATACTGCAAGAAGTATTTTCTTTCCATCTGCTATCTTTGCAACAGATAAAAGTTTCATAGTACGCTTAGCCTGTGCTCCCATCTGTTTTATAACCTTTTCTTTGTCAGCAGCAGTAAACTCTTTTATGCTTCCGTCTGCTGTCTCATAGTGGGTAATGTCATCAATTATCTGCTCTGTTGCACCTTTCCAGTAAACTACACCGTCGTTAAGTTCCACGATGGCACATTTCTTTTCAGAGTCAAATCCATTATTTTCTTTAACTCTTTTTTCAATTTCATCCTCATCCGGCTTTGCATTGTTGGCAAGAGCATAAGAAAGAAGTGCCCTGTCCATGTTGTTACTTCCGATAGCCTTTCCCTCTGATACTTTAGCAAGGTTATTGACTGTTATCGCATCAATAAAGTCAGCATTTAACAGTTTATCAGCAATCTCTCCATCACCTGTGATAAATTCTACCAAAGAGAGATTTCCCTCTGTGATAGTACCTGTTTTATCACTGAACAAAAGGTTCATATAAGCGGAATCTGAAAATGCAGCTTTGTGGCTTACTAAAATATTCTTTTTATACATTGACTCAGTATTCATTGACTGCACAAGACTGTTCATCATCGGAAGTCCCTCCGGAACAGCCATGATAACGATAGAAGCCATAAGCATCACTGCCTCCGCAACAAGCAAAATAACAAATACCGGAGTAATTGCTTCATTCGCTCTTACGATATTTAACACTACCTGTAAAACACCTGCTATGGCTGCTGCTGAGACACCGAGTTTACCGATACCTGCAGCTACTACCTCAAGTTTAAGGCTTGAAGTGTCTTTTCTTTCCTCTTCCTCATTATCTGTAAGTGCCTTATTTATCTTACCAAGCTCTGAAGCATCGCCTATAACAGTTGCCACCATATAAGCCTCACCGCTTGTAACTACAGAACCCATAAACACTTTATTTTCTGATGAATAATCTGTCGACTCTGCATCATCCATATTGTCTGCTGCCACTTTTGACTCATCTCTTGACTCACCGTTTAATGCCGCCTGAGAGACTTTAACATGACCGTCAAAAATAAGTCCGTCAACCGGTACTTTGTCACCAGCCTGTATAAGTATCGTATCACCTTTTACGATTTCATTTGTAGAAATCTTTAAAAGTTTTCCGTCTCTCATTACTTTTGCAAAAGTTTTACTGTACTCCTCCTGCAAAGCTTCACTTCTTGAACTGTTTCTGTACTCCGACAATGTTGAAAAGCCCGTTGCAAGTGCTATTGCAAGAATGATACTCACTATTTCTATTGCATCGTTTCCGCCTGAAATAGCCGGAAATATAACACCAAGTACCGCAAGCACAATTTTAAGCAGAAGTGCAAAACATAAAACTTTTATCCATATATCATCAAATGCTCCTATAAACATTGATAATAATGACTCCGGTTGTTTTTTTGCAAGCTCATTTGTTCCAAACTCTGCTTTACTCTTAGCTGCCTGTTCACCGGACAAGCCTTTTTTAAGGCTGTCCTTTTTCCTTATTTCAATCATGATTAGAAAATTTCCTCTCTTTTTTATATTCACGCAATACTTTATTAAAGCATCACACAATTACCTGCTATCAATTCTTTCTAAAATAAACTTTTTCTGACTTTCAGCATATGCCCTGTCACTTATAATGTCTGCATAATTCACTGATACTTGTATCCTTTGTCCCCTGACCTATGGCATTGAACTTCCACTCTCCGTTATGTCTGTAGATTTCTCCAAATATCATCGCAGTCATTCCCGAATAGTCCTCAGAAAGGTCGTATTTGCACATTTCCCTGTTTGTTTTTCCGTCAACTATTCTTATAAATGCATTTTTTATCATACCAAATTCCTGTTTTCTCTTTATACAGTCATAAATATTTACCACAATGACTATCCTGTCATACTCAGCAGGAACTTTTGAAAGGTCTATAAGTATCTGCTCATCGTCACCCTCACCGTCACCTGTAAGATTGTCACCCATGTGCCTTACAGTCCCTGATTTATGTTCGAGATTTCCAAAATAAACCACATCATTCTTATCGCAGAACTTTCCGTCCTTTAAAAGGATTGCAGTCGCATCACAATCTATGTCAGCTGCCTGTGTTCCAAATAATGATGCAAGAAAACCTTTCTTACTCTCCACAGCGTCCCATCCAAGACCTACAAGTACATTTGAAAGACCGGCACTTTCCTTTGTAAGGCTTACCTTCTGCCCTTTTTTTAAGCTTATTGACATTTCATACCTCCTTTTTAGGCAACCTCAATTCCATAGTGTCCGCAAAGTGCAGCAAGACCACCCTGGAAACCGCTTCCTATCGCATTGAACTTCCACTCTCCGTTGTGTCTGTATATCTCGCCAACTACCACTGCCGTCTCGATTGAAAAATCTTCTCCGAGGTCGTATCTTATAATCTCCTCATTAGTCTCAACATTGACAAGTCTTATATAAGCATTTGACACCTGACCGAAATTCTGTCTCCTTGTCTCTGCATCATAAATTGTTGCCGTAAATGCGATTTTTTCAATATTTGCGGGAATATCAGCAAGATTTACCTCTATCTGCTCATCATCTCCCTCACCGTCACCTGTCCGGTTGTCACCCATATGCTTTATAGCACCTGATGGATGTTCAAGATTTCCATAAAATACAAACTCTTTTTCTGTCGGGCATTTACCATTTGAATCTACCATAAATGCGGCTGCATCAAGATCAAAATCAGCCCCCGAATCAAATGCATTAACATCCCATCCAAGACCTACCATAACATTTTTAAGTCCAGGATTTCCTTTTGTAAGATCTACTTTCTGTCCTTTTGATAAATTAATTGGCATAACTCATTTCCTCCTCTTTTTAAATGTAAAAATTTCATTAATATAAGTATAACACTAAAAGTATTTATCTAATACTTAAGTTTTTATTAACGCTTAACAGCACCGCCATATGTTTCCATAAACTCTTTCTTAATCTGGTCAAGTCTTGCTGCATCATCAATACGCTGTTTTCTGGCATTTTCCTGAATAGCTCTTGTCTCGTCAATACCGTTTACAATGGTTCTCCATGTCTTCTCAAGCGTATCTATCTTTATTGAACTGCCCGATGCAAGTTTTGCCGTCATCTTTGACTGCTCAACAGTATTCTTTGCATTTTTTATAAGCATCTCATTTGTCTTTTTGTCAAGTTCAGACATTGCCTCTGCCTGTATCTTTTGTCTCTTTAACATAATAGCCTGTGCAAGTGCCTGCTTAAATACAGGTAATGTGACGATAAATGCAGAATTTATCTTTCTGACAAGATTCATGTTGCTGTACTCCATCGTCTTAATCATGGGAATTGACTGCATGGCAATATTCTCTGCAGTCCTTAAATCCTGTGTTCTCTGCTCAAGCATCATCAACGCATTATTAAGGCTTGAAATTTCAAGCTGAATGGCATTGTCAGCCGTATTTTCATAGTCCTGCTGTCTCTGTGCAATATAATTTTCGAGTTCCTTGCATCCCTGCTCACCGGCAAGAATATATTTGACAAGTTCATGATAATAACCAACATTTGCATCAAACATCTGGTTTAAATTTCTATTTGACTGTTTTATCTCACTCTCATACTGCTTAAGCTGAACATATATCTTGTCAACCTCATCACCCATTGTATGATATTTCTGTAAGATTTTTTCAAGCTGCTTTCTCAGATTTCCAAATAACTTATTAAAAAGTCCCTTGTCCTCCCTAATCTCGTCAATATCAAACTTTGACATTATCTTTGAAAGTGCATTGAGCATCTCGCTCGACTCATCAATCTGGCTCATGCTCATACTGTTAAGAACTATATCAGAAGCCTTTGAAATCTCATCTGCTGCCTCAGCACCAAAAGACACTATCGTTTCAAGGTTGTTTACCTCGATAGTGCTGACAAGTGCATCAACCTCATCTGAACCCACAAGCTCGTTGTTCATCTGCTTTCTGTCCTCGACAATATCATACACCTCGACCGCTTCAATCTCATTCTGAACTGCCGGCTGAACTGCTGCCGGTTCTTTTTTTCCAAAATCAAGTCCCATACTTGTCCTCCTTAATATTTTTTGACTATCAATCTTCTTGACTTTCATTCAAGATGCGTCCCTCGCTTTCAGCTTTTAGTTCTCATCTTAAACTTTTGTTTAGTTAATATCTATTTTTTAACAGTCTGTTTTCACAAACTTCTGCAAACTGCCTGCTCAGAAATAAATATCTGTTTTTATTTTCTCAACCATGCCTGAACAACCTGTCACGCCATGATGTGTGCAAACTTAACGGAATACTTTCCCAGTCCGGTATCTGAATATCATATATATAGTCACCGAGCTGATGTTCTTCCATAAGTTTCAAATTGAAATATTTTTCCATATTGTAACCCGTAGGCACAAATAAAGCAACATCAAAACCGAGCAAATGCAAAAAAGTAAGATAAATCGTATCTTCTAAGGAAATCAGCTCGTCTGATGTATTTATATACAAAAGTTTTGGATTTTTCTTAGTAAAATCAAATGCCTGCAAAAGCCTTGTCACTTCCTTAGGCAGATTAAGAGCCACTGAAACTATAGTATATTCAGTTCCATTTTCAAAAGTCCCCTTAATATATTTTTGTGCTATCAAAAATTCCAGTTTGTCAAGAATATAATCCTGCATCTCATCACGCAGAAAACCATACCGGTATGCCCTGCTTTTTTTTATCTTGTCCCTGTGCAGCCTGCCATTCTTAAAAAATTCTGTGGCATATTCTTTAATCGGATTTGCATCTGTCGAAAGAATATTAGGAACTTTGTCTACAACAACCGTTTCAGGTGTCATAAGCTTTTTTAACATTATCATATATTCTCTGACATTTCCGTCTTTTACACCCGAAAACTTAGAAAAGATAACAGGAATATTTACAGAACCGTCAACAGTCGAAAATCCCGGTCTGTACTTAATCTCAGTCTCCCACAAAATCTTGATTTCCCTGTCCATAGTCTGCAATGAAACAGTCCGTGCTTTATCATACTGTTTATCCCTGAATATGGTATCATCGTTATACATAAGTGTGTCAAGCTCTCTCTCCGCATGGTATGCCGCCGTACCTATGTGCAGCCCCGAATTTTGTATAGGAAATTTATCTATGGCAAGCTGTTCCTCATAGTTTATATCATACAGAATATTATCCTCAAGTCGGCATCTCTCTGCCCTGTTTGGACATAAAATAAGCACATCAATCGGTGTCCTTGCAAGAAAATGCATAAACATAGCTTCATTTTCATCATTGCAGCCACCCATATAAATAAAACACGGTATGTTGTCATAGCTGAAATTCTTAAAAAACTGCGCCTGATATCTGTTAATAAAACAAAGAAGATATACGGCTTTATTCAAAATTTTATTTATATTTGCACCTGTCCCAAGCCTGTCCGCCTCTCCATAAACAGTATCCTCAAAAGAATTGATAAGAAACTCACTAACTATCGGATTTTCGGTAAAATTGATATTTAATTCAAGTCCCTTTACAAGCTGAAAAACATCACGGTAATTTCCTCTCCTTATCTTTGCAATCTCATCAACATCAGGCTTAGGTATCAGCTCACTAATGACAACAACATTTCGTTTCATAGCCTTAAGCGAAAGATAAAATTGATAAAGTTCATTTTCATATGTAAGTTTGTCCCAGACACCGTTTATCCTTACATAACAGTTTAAAAATATTTTATCTTTATCTGCCCCATAACCCTGTGCATTATCAGCAGAAAACATCCCATTTCCCAGATTATTTTCTATATTTCTTATATTATGCAAATTCTGTGCATTTTCTATATCGTTTACTTTATCTGCATTTCTTATATGCAAATTCTGTGCATTTTCTACATTGTTTACTTTTTCTGTTCTTCTTTCGTTTTCATATAATTTCCTAAATCTGTCTTTTCTGACCCCTGCCGGCTGCAAAAAATCGTCAAGCCCATTGCCCTCTATCCAGACATTAGTGCAATTACGAGTAGAAACCTTATACGATATTTTTGGCTGTGAACCACCTCTGTCTGCCATACTATTTATATTGTCTGCTTCTGTACTCTGAATTTTTATATTTAAACTTTTTTTGTTCTGTAAAGATTTCGTACTCTTTTCTTCTGCCTGCGTTATTCCACTTTCTTGTCTTTGTATGTTCTGCACATCTACTTGCGAACCTCCCATTCCATGACTTTTTGTTTCCTGTCCTCCTGACTGCAACTTTATCGTTCCTTGACTTTTCGCTCTCTGTACTTCTGCCTGCGAACTTACCGTTCCTTGACCGTTTTCTCTCTGTGCCTTAAAATCATGATTTTCAAGCATACTTTTTATACTAAAATCTGCCGCAAACGCTCTCATTACATCTTGCTCTGCCGCACCGTTTTCTCCCACATACTCAAAAGACTTTTCTAAATTTCCATCAACCTTAAGATAATACGCATCTCCATGTGGCTGAACAAAAACAACATCGCATCCTGCATCAGCAAGTATATTTATAAGCATAAATTCATAGCCGACAATATCTCCCACGAAAAAAATCTTTGGAATATTCTCACCGTTCATCTGCTCCACGATGCCCTCAAATTTATAATAAAGCCAGCACATAAATTTGATATACGCATTTTTAAGCATATTTTCATTCTTACCACTTCTTCGCAGTCCGTCAAGAACATCATATATCGCCCCTGCAATATTTTCACGCTGAATCGACCTCATGCGTGGCAGCCATTTTTTCAAAGAATCAGAAATAAATCCCATGCTCATCTGAAAATCCATCCCCATAATCTCCTGATAATACGAAAGATTACTTTCAGTCGGATTTCCTATCTTCCCGTCAATTACAACACCAGATTTTCTCGCCGCATTATAATATTTATAAATAAATTCATCTATTTTATCAGATGTTTTGTTAAAACGATAAAAATAAATTCCTTTTTCACTCCGTCCGCTAAGCGGAACAAAGAAATCGTCAAGGCTTTGAATTTTCATATGCTTAAATGACACTTTTACCACCTCAATATCCGTCGGTATTTGTATTTTTATTTAATGATATAATTGCAATCTCAATATTTTTGCCGTAATCATTTATCAATGTCATGATTTGCTAATCTCAATATTTCCTCACCCTGTATTTATTCATAGCAAATCCAAATACAGAACCGACAATTCCTCCGATTATATGTGTCAGATTTGATACATCATCTTTTACCAGAATTCCATCCCGTATCTGACCGCCTATATAGATAACTGCGACAAGAATAAAAGTAAGCGGAATTTTGCCATCTTCTATACTCGTCATACTTGCAAGCAATATAAACGCAAAAACAATACCACTCGCCCCTAAAAGAGCAACATTGGGAAAAAAGATAAAATGAATAAGTCCGGTGACAAATGCTGTCGTCAATATGACAAACAGTGTATCTGTCGAGCCATACTTTTCTTCAAGAAGCGGACCCACAACAAGAATCATCATAATATTACTAAGAAAATGTTCCCAGTTTGCATGACCAAGAACATGACCGAAAAATCTGAAATATGTCAAAGGATCTGACAAAGACGATCTATACACGCAAAATAATAACCTGTCTGAAACACCTCCGGTCATATAGCTAAGTCCTAATACCAAAAGACTCGCTATTGAAAAAATCAAAATAACCGGTGAATTAAATGAAATTCTTATACCTTTATTTTCTCTACCCATTTCTCTCCCCTAAACAATTCTAATACTTTATCAAGCTAAATGCCTGATAGTATTATTATTTTAAGTATCTTATATTTATAATAACACTTATATACAATTTTCTCAAGAAGCAAACATCTTTAACGATACTAATCCCCATAAATTTAACCAATACTTATCACACTTTAGATTTTGCCATATAAATTTTTCATTCTATCTTGGCCCCATAAATCGATCACCATTCAAATGTATCATATGCTCTGGCATTTCAGCAATCCAGACCTCTGTTTCCCATGCAAGTTCCTCTGCAAACCTTTTATATGTCTTAAAATCCAGAAATGCTGTTACAAATATTTTTCCTGCCGTGACATCTTTCGTCATTTCTGTAATTTCCAATATGCGTTTCGGATCCATCAGTCCTACAGATGTTACTGACTCAACAAAATAAATCCAGTTCTTGTCCTCACGATATAGCACTACATCCGGCATTTTATCATGAAGCGTAATCTCAAATCCAAACTCTTTCAATTTATCAACATTTTTTACAAGATCTTTTTCTATTGTATCTCCAACATATAAACATTCAGAAAATTTGGTGTAAATCTTGGTGCAAATTCTTCAATAATAGCCTTCTGTAGCTCATTATGTTTACCAGCAGAAAACTTAAACTCATTGCCATTTATATTTACCGGCATCATTGTCATCTTCTTTTTAGAAGCATACATATCAATTAACTTCTCATGGTAACAAAGAAACCTGCTTATAGATGCCCTACATGACAGCGTCTGCATAGTTTTCAACTTTAGAGCAACAATCTCAGAAAGAGATTGTTGCATTAGGTATATCCTCTAACAAGCCAAAAAAACTTCCAACATATAACCATATTGGAAGTTTTTCTAAATAAAAATGCCGCAGACCGGAATCGAACCGGTACGGGTATCACTACCCACAGGATTTTAAGTCCTGGGCGTCTGCCAGTTCCGCCACTGCGGCATACAACAATATTAAATTGTCATAATGGGACCTACAGGGCTCGAACCTGTGACCCTCTGCTTGTAAGGCAGATGCTCTCCCAGCTGAGCTAAGATCCCAGTAAAATCTTGTAACATACAAGAGAAACGACCCGGAAGGGATTCGAACCCTCGACCTCCGCCGTGACAGGGCGGCGCTCTAACCAACTGAGCCACCAGGCCAAAATATCATTCTTACTTACTTAATTTATCTAAAATGGACCCTCAGGGACTCGAACCCTGGACCGATCGGTTATGAGCCGATTGCTCTAACCAACTGAGCTAAAGGTCCATAAATATTTTGCCTAAGCCGATGATCGGACTCGAACCGATAACCTGCTGATTACAAATCA
>NZ_QUEB01000013.1:1154-112035 GCF_003477845.1 Clostridium sp. AF34-13 | reverse complement strand
CAAGTCATATAGGGGTGGAAATTAGTTTTGCAAATGAGGACTGTTACTTATGTATTGAAAACAATTTTTTTCTCTTGACATACCACCACGCAATTTAGTATCATGTTGAAAGATAAAGACTAGGAAAAAGAGGAGTACACATCGTAGTCCATCAGAGAGAACGGTTCACTGGCTGAAAGACTGTTCAGGCATGAAAATGTGGAATGTAGCTTTGGAGTTGTGGATATGAAAGCCGTTTTTTTGACAAGTTGTGGATATGATTGTGTGAGACAGTGGTGCACGATTATATGAGAAAAAGACAGCGGTTTAAAGTCAGAGAAAAACGGTCATTAGTTTTCATCGGGTCATTCCGTTAAAGATGCAGAGATATATTTAAACAAAGATAAGCTGCATTTATTATACTATGTATTATGTGCAGTGATGATGGTTTAAACATTAAAAAAGGTGGTACCGCGTGTATTGATTATTCGCCCTTTATCCGTATTTATACGGGTAGAGGGTCTTTTATTTTAGAAAGGAAAAATTATCATGGCAAAAGAATTAGAGAAAAACTATAACCCTGCCGACATTGAGAAAAGAACTTATGATAAGTGGCTTGAGAAAAAATATTTTCATGCAGAAGTAAACAGGGACAAGAAACCGTTTACTATCGTTATGCCGCCACCTAATATCACGGGACAGCTCCACATGGGACACGCCCTTGACAATACTTTGCAGGATATTCTCATCCGTTTTAAGCGTATGCAGGGATATGAAGCACTCTGGGTTCCTGGAACCGACCATGCTTCTATCGCAACTGAGGCAAAGGTTGTTGAAAAACTTGCTAAAGATGGAATTAAAAAAGAGGACATTGGACGAGAGAAGTTCCTTGAGCATGTATGGGACTGGAAGAAGCAGTACGGTGGTCGTATTGTTGAACAGCTTAAGAAGATTGGTTCTTCATGTGACTGGGACAGAGAGCGTTTTACGATGGACGAGGGATGTTCTAAGGCAGTTAAGGAAGTTTTCGTAAAACTTTACAATAAAGGGCTTATTTACCGTGGTGAGAGAATAATCAACTGGTGTCCTCATTGCCTTACATCTATATCAGATGCGGAGGTTGAGTATGAGGATCAGGCAGGACATTTCTGGCATCTTCGTTACAAGACAACGGACGGAACAGGCTATATAGACCTTGCAACAACAAGACCTGAGACACTTCTCGGAGATACGGCTGTAGCAGTAAATCCAAAAGATGACAGATACAAGGATATGATAGGAAAGATGCTCGACCTTCCTATTGTACACCGTCAGATTCCTATTATTGCAGACGAATATGTAGATATGGAATTTGGTACGGGTGTTGTTAAGATTACACCGGCACATGACCCTAACGACTTTGAAGTTGGACTTCGCCACAATCTTGAAGTTATAAATGTACTTACTGATGATGCAAAGATAGTTGCAGATTATCCTAAATATGCAGGAATGGACAGATATGAAGCGAGAAAAGCAATCGTAGCAGACCTTGAAGCAGAGGGAGCACTTCTTAAAGTAGAAGACCATGAGCATAATGTAGGAACCTGCTACCGCTGTCATACAACAGTAGAGCCAAGAGTCTCAAAACAGTGGTTCGTTGCAATGGAAAAACTTGCAAAACCTGCTATCGAAGCCGTAAAAAAAGGTGATACAAAGTTTGTTCCACCTCATTTTGATAAGACATATTACCATTGGTTAGAAGGAATAAGAGACTGGTGTATTTCCCGTCAGCTCTGGTGGGGACACAGAATTCCCGCATTTTACTGTGATGACTGTGGAGAACTTGTTGTTACTAAGGAAGATGGCTGCACTTGTCCAAAATGCGGCAAACCTATGCGTCAGGACCCTGATACACTTGATACATGGTTTTCATCAGCACTCTGGCCTTTCAGCACACTTGGCTGGCCTGAAAAGACAGAGGAGATGGACTATTTCTATCCTACAAGCACTCTTGTAACAGGATATGACATTATATTCTTCTGGGTTATCCGTATGATGTTCTCAGGACTTGAGCATACGGGAAAAGTACCGTTTGATACAGTTCTTATCCATGGACTTGTAAGAGACAGTCAGGGAAGAAAGATGAGTAAATCGCTCGGAAACGGAATTGACCCGCTTGAAGTTATAGATAAATACGGTGCGGATGCACTCCGCTTTACACTTGTCACAAACAACGCTCCGGGAAATGATATGCGTTTCTACTGGGAGAGAGTTGAGGCAAGCCGTAACTTTGCAAATAAGGTATGGAACGCTTCAAGATTTATCATGATGCATCTTGGAGACAACGAGATTACAACACCTGAGTATGACACTCTCAAAGTTGAGGACAAGTGGATATTGTCAGCGGTAAACACACTTGCAAAAGAAGTTACTGAGAATATGGAAAAATATGAACTTGGTGTAGCCGTTCAGAAGATAAATGACTTCGTATGGACAGAGTTCTGTGACTGGTATATTGAGTTTGTTAAGCCTAGACTTTTTGCAAAGGATGAGGATAAAGAGTCAGCCAACGCTGCATTCTGGACTCTTAAGACTGTACTTATTAACTCACTTAAATTACTTCATCCATATATGCCGTTTATCACGGAAGAAATATTCTGCACACTCCAGTCAGAGGAAGAGTCTATCATGATTTCAAACTGGCCTGAGTTTAAGGATGAGTGGGACAATAAAGCTGCTGAGAACAAAGCAGAGCTTATGAAAGCACTTACAAGAGGAATAAGAAACAGAAGAAGTGAGATGAATGTAGCACCATCAAGAAAAGCTAAGGTATATATCGTGGCAGATGATGATGCGACAAAAGAGACACTCACATCACTTGTATCTTCATATCAGCACCTTATCTCTGCGTCAGAAGTACATGTACAGTCTGACAAGACAGGCATCGAGGACAATGCAGTATCAGTAGTTATAGATAAAGCAACAATCTATATGCCACTTGCAGACCTTGTTGACCTCGCAAAAGAAAAAGAGCGTCTTGAAAAAGAAAAGAAACGCCTTGAGGGAGAGCTTAAGAGAGTAAACGGAATGCTTAACAATGAGAAATTTATGAGTAAGGCACCGGAAGCGAAGATAAACGAGGAAAAATCAAAACTTGAGAAATATCAGGCAATGATGAGCAAAGTAGAAGAGGAACTTGCTGCATTATAATAATGTGATGTAAGTATCAAAAGAAAAGCCACTATAAGATTGCAGCTTATAGGGGCTTTTTCTGACAAAAAATACTTGTCAGTGCTGCCATGAACAGCGATTCCATACTTGCATTTATAAGGCAACTAATATATAATTTTATTATAGTAGCGGTATTATAGCAAATTATCGTTGTTATTAAGGAAGGGAGGAGGGTATCATGGAAGATAAAGCAAACGCAGAGGTTCTTGGCGGAGGAGAGGTTACATTTTCAGATGACGGATCTGAGGCGTACCTTTGTATCATTACGACAGATAAGACAAAATCAGACTATACGGTTGAAAATCTTGTAAAGAGACTTAAAAATGCAGGCATAGTAAATGGTATTGACAAAGCAGAGTTACAGAAGATAATAGATGAAAGGATTTACAATGTACCTGTCAAGGTTGCTGAGGGAAAAAAGGCAGTTGACGGGATTGACGGCTGGTATGAGTTTTTATTTCAGACTGAGATAGATACGAAACCTAAGATTTTAGAAGATGGTTCTGTGGACTATTCTGAGTATGGAAATGTGCCTACTGTTGAAGAAGGTCAGAAAGTTGTTATATATCATCCGGCAATACCTTCTGAAGATGGTGTTTCCGTAAGAGGAGAGACAATCATTGCTAAAAAAGGTAAAGAACTTGCAAGACTAAATGGCAGAGGATTTATTTATGACAATGAAAAAAAGGAGTACTATGCAAAGTACGATGGAAAGATAACATATCGTGATGACAGACTTCAGATAGAGTCTGAGCTGATTGTAGAGGGCGATGTGTCTTTTACAACAGGAGATGTTATATTTCAAAATGACATTCATGTTCGTGGAAATGTTCTTACGGGAGTTAAAGTTGTATCTGAACGGGGAAACATTATCGTAGACGGTTATGTCGAGTCAGCGGTACTTAAGGCGAAAAAAGACATAGTGCTTAAAAACGGAATGCAGGGCAACGGCAAGGGATACCTTGAGGCAGGGGGGAATGTTACCGGAAAGTTTTTTGAGCAGGTGCAGATAAAAGCTGCCAATGATATAAATGCAAATGCCATTATGAATTCAGATATTGAGTGCGGTCAGGATGTCATTGTCTCAGGAAAGTATGGAATAATAATAGGCGGAAAGGTATCTGCAACCAGATACATTCATGCTACTATTATCGGAAATATGTCTGAGGTAAAGACTACGATAAGTGCAGGTGTTGACGGTGATCTTTTTGCAAAACTGACAAAGTGTGAACAGGATATGTCGGTGGTGAGTGGAGAACTTGCTAAGATTACAAATGTACTTGGTCAGATACAGATTCTTATGGAAAAGTCCGATAGAAAGGATCTTGGGGATAAGAAGATGGCACTTATGCGTACAAAGATAGAAAAAGATACGAAGTTAAGTGAACTGACAAAAAAGAAACAGGATATTGTCGAGAAGATGGGAAAAGCAAATCTTGCAAAGGTTACGATTGAAAAAGTCATTTATCCGGGAAATGTTATTGTTATAAATGGTGTGAGAGCAGTCGTGACTGAGGAAGAACACCATGTTGAGTATGCAAGGCGGGGGGCAGGAATCATAGTGTATAAGATTGGGGAATAAAATTGCACTCTGGATGTCTGTGTCATGAAAAGACATTATAAAAGTTTGTCAAAGAAAAAGAAGACAGTGAGTATGCAATACATAAAAAGATTGTCGTAAATTGCGACGGATAATAGTTGATGAATATCGGGAGGTAGTGTAATATGGATTTTGAAGCGGAATTGGCAAAATTTCAGCCTAGTTTGGAGATAGATCAGGCAGAGGATGCTATTTACGGAAATAATACAACTGATGTGACGGATTTACTTCAGAGTATTTTGAAGGATGAAAAAGCAGGAAGAAATACAAAGAAAAATAAATCAGCAGGATGGGTGGAAGAATAATGAATTGTCCAAGATGCAATGCCAATGTAGCTTTTAGCAAGAAAAGGTGTGATAATTGCGGTCATGATCTGAAGAATTACCGTAAGGTTGTCAGCCTGTCAAATACTTATTATAATAAGGGACTATCACAGGCAAAGGTCAGGGATCTGTCTGGTGCCGTGTCATCCCTGAAACTTAGTCTTCAGTATAACAAATTAAATACAAATGCAAGAAATCTTTTAGGATTGATATACTTAGAAGAGGGCGAGATAGTTGCTGCTTTGAGCGAGTGGGTCATAAGCAGGCATTATCAGGCAGAAAACAATGATGCGGAGGATTATATCAGACAGATACAGTCAAATCCGAACAGACTTGAAACATATAATCAGACTATAAGGAAATATAATTCAGCATTGAATTCGGCAAAACACGGTGACGAAGATATGGCTGTTATCCAGCTTAAGAAAGTTGTAAATCTTAATCCTAACTTTATAAGAGCACACCAGCTTTTAGCTTTACTCTATATGATGACTGGAAAGAAGGATAACAAGGTAAAGGCATTAAAACTTCTCAGACATATAAGTAAGATTGATGTTACTAATACCACTACGCTCAGGTATATGAAAGAGTTGTCGGATGTCCATTTAAGAGGAGAGAGTCAGAGAGTACAGCCGAAACCATCTAAGGAACAGCCAACGGAAAGAAGAACTTTACCAAAGGTTGATCCGGATGCATATAAGACAATAACTCCATATAAAGAGGAACGACCGTCTATAATACCTTTTATAAATGTGGTGGTAGGAATGGTCATAGGACTTGCACTTATGTATTTCCTTATAATTCCACATATGAAATCAAAAGATGCAAACAGTGCGAATAATAATTTTAAACAGTACAGTGAGCAGCAGGCAGCAGATGATAGCGATTCATCATCTTTAAAGAGTAAGAATGAGTCTTTGCAAAAGGAGATTGATGGTTTGAAAAGCCAGTTGAAGGAACTTCAGGGTGATGCAAATACCGAAGACGGAAAGACCATACTAGACATATATGATGATCTTTATAGTGCGGCAAGTTCATATCTGGCAAACGATAGCGAAAATGCTGCAAAAAAACTTTTAAAGATTGATGAAAATACACTTAAAAGTGAATATGCAAAAAAGGTGTACAAGAGAATAAAAGAAAATACATTTGCAACTATGTCGGAAAAATTATATCAGCAGGGATATACGCTCTATAGCAGTGGTGATTATGGAAATGCCATAAAGACATTGAAAGAGGCTGTTAAATATGATGAGACTAATGTTAAGGCACTTTATTTCTTAGGCAGAGGTTTCCAGAAACAGCAGAAATATGATAAGGCAAAGAAGTATTATGAGACTATTATCAATGATTTCCCTGATTCAGACAGAGTTGCTCTCTCTAAAGCGAAATTAACAGAAATGGGTTATTAGTCTTTAAAATATAAGTATATCTGTTTTGATTTGCAAAATGATTAAGAGAGATAAGTATGACAAAGACAGAGGTCTGTCGTTTATGTGACTTAAATGTTGCATACGGCAGACTTTTTATTTTTGTAAAAAATATATATTTGCGAAATTGGTTATAGATAGTGTTAGTCGCACAAATATAATAAAACGTGCTCTCGAAAGCATTCGTTCTGAGAAGATACCGAGAGTAAATTAAATAAGAAGAGAGGAGTGCGTATATGCTGCATTACGAAATTCAAGGTGATAGTCTGATTATTTATATTAAAGATGAACTTGATCACCATGCGGTTACTTACTTAAGGGAGACTTCCGACAGGCTTATAGAAGCCGGGAATGTTAAAAATATAGTTTTTGATTTTAAAGATGTAAGTTTTATGGACAGTTCCGGTATAGGACTTATTATGGGAAGATATAAAAAGGTTATGTTTATCGGCGGAAAAGCGGCAGTTACAAATGTGGGAAATGCTGTTGACCGTATATTTAAAATATCAGGATTGTATAAGATTATAGAAAAATATGATACCATACAGGAGGCTTTATATGAGAATAGAATTTGAGAGCTGTTCGAGCAATGAGGCATTTGCAAGAACTGTAGTTGCGGCATATATAACAAGGCTTAATCCCACTCTTGAGGAGTTGTCAGATGTAAAGACGGCTGTTTCGGAAGCGGTGACAAATGCCATAATACATGGCTATGAATCTGGACCGGGAAGTATTTTTATGACTTGCAATATACATAATAATGATGTGGAAATAGAGATAGAAGACTTCGGGGTCGGAATAGCTGATATTGATAAAGCTATGGAACCGTTATACACGACAAGACCTGAATGGGAGCGTTCGGGGATGGGGTTTGCTTTTATGGAAGCGTTTATGGATGAGATGAGAGTGGAATCTGAGGTATCAAAAGGAACTAAGATTTATATGAAAAAGAAAGTAGGAGCAAAATAGCATGCATGATGAAGTGAAATGTTTGCTAAAGAAAGCCAGAGCAGGAGACAGGGAGGCAAGAAATGAACTTGTAAAGAAAAACATGGGACTTGTCTGGAATGTTGTAAAAAGATTTACGGGCAGGGGATATGATGCGGAAGATATATTTCAGATAGGCTGCATAGGACTTATAAAGGCAATCGACAATTTCGATATGAGTTTTAATGTCTGTTTTTCAACATATGCAGTTCCGATGATAATGGGCGAGATAAAGAGGTTTTTGCGGGATGATGGGATGATTAAGGTCAGCAGGACATTGCGGGAAAATGGCTGGAAGATAAAAAAAGCGGCAGAAAAGATAAGCTATGAAAAAGGCAGAAATGCAAAGATAAGTGAGATTGCTGCTGCAACGGAGATAACGGAGGAGGATATTGTACTTGCACTTGATGCAAATTCGGAGATTGATTCTATTTATAAGAGCGTTTACAGGGATGATGGCAGGGAGGTTATGCTTGTAGACCAGATTGTGGCAAAAGAAACAGTAAGTGACAGAGAAAAGGAAAAAGTTATAAATCATATACTTATCGACAATCTTATAAAAAAATTAAAAGGCAGGGAGAAAAAGATAATTGAGTACAGATATTTTAAGGAAATGACGCAGACGCAGATAGCGGACAAACTTGGCATAAGTCAGGTTCAGGTCAGCAGACTTGAAAAGAAGATATTGAAGCGTATGTATATTGAATTAAATTCATAAGAGTTGATGCAGGATAATTTAAGTAAAGATTATTATAGTTTTGAAATGCCTGTTAAACTTATAATAGAAGAGACATTGTTTATGTTTGTGCAATATAAATAAATATTCAAAAAGGGGCATTTTGTGAATAAACAAAAAATAATAAGCCATACTACTGTTATCATGAAGTTAAGGTTCACATCTTTAGTGTGACAGATAACATCACAAAAATATTTTGGAGGTTTGTGAAAATGATGAGAAACAGAGGATGGCTTATTGCCGTTATTATAGGAATAGCACTTATGACAACAGTATGTTATTTTACGATACAGAGAAATACACGCACGGAATATACAAACGGACGGATTATTTAGACAGACTTATTGAAAAATATTTTACTGAGCAAAAGATAATGATGTTTTTTTATAAAAGTTCAAGAAGAAGGCTGAAAACAGAAATGAGGGATAAATATGAGTCAGGTTGAAAATAAAACGATCTATATAAAAGCGTCACAGAGCAAACAGGTTACAAATAAGAGGATAATTCTTTCTGATGTACTCGATATTATCTCGCTTGACAATGATGCGGTAAAACGTGCCGGTGATATTGTTCTCCATACGGTAAAAGGTGACAAGAACGAGAAAGTTATTTTTTCTATTACAAAAGTGATAAATATGATACAAAAGGAGTGCCCGGCATTTAGTATCGTAAACATAGGTGAACCGGATTTTGTGGTCGAATATAAGATGCCCGTGAAACCAAATCCGGCATGGGAGTACACAAAGCTTGCCATAACCTGTATAATCGTTTTTTTCGGAGCAGCATTTACTATTATGACATTTAACACGGATGTAAGTGTAGGTGATGTTTTTGATGATTTTTATAAGATAGTAAAGGGAGTGGACAAGAACTCTGGAAGCATACTTGAAATATCATATAGCATTGGAATACCGATAGGGATATTGTGTTTTTATAATCATTTTAAAAGTGACAAGGTGCATGATGACCCGACACCTGTTCATATTGAGATGCGAAAGTACGAGGAAGATATGAACAAGGCTATCATAAAAGATGCGGATAGAGAGGAAACTATAAGAAAATAAGAGGAGAGATATGGAGATAATACAGGAAGTGGCACTTGCCATTATAGGTTTTGCCGGAGGTGTTTCGGTGGCAGCGGGAACATTTGCTCTTATCACGGCACTTGGCATAGTTCCGAGACTTGCCGCAAGGATGGGAGTTGCAGGTCATGTGTATAAACTTGAGAGTGTTATAGTGCTTGGAGGGACGATAGGAAGTCTTTTATCCGTATATCATTTTCCGATGAGGATAGGAGATGTTGGGCTTGTCATATTCGGCATATTTGCGGGAATTTTTGTGGGATGCCTTTCAATGGCACTCGCTGAAGCGGTCAAGGTTTTTCCGGTGCTGTGCCAGAGAATAAATTTAAGTTATGGCATTTATCTTCTTATATTTATGATGGCAGCGGGAAAATTCCTCGGCACATTATATCAAATGTATTTTGAACGCAAGTAGCGAAAGTGGATTGTCAATGTCTGTTTTACAGGAACAGAAAGTAATATTGTGATTTTAGATAATATTTATGAGGATTTGGGTGAATGTTTGATACTATATGTCACAATATGCACTAATGAATGGTTTTGCAGGTAACATAGAATATGTCGGCAGCATAGAAACGAGGTTAAATATGAGTGAAAAAAACAGTAATGAACCCGGTATTGGGGCAGTTTTAAATGAGAAAGATAAAAACAAACAGAAAGAAATGTATAATAAATATGTGGAAAACATGACGCCAAAATCAAACGGATGGTTAAATTGTCTTAAAGCATTTATTGTAGGTGGAGCAATCTGCCTTATAGGTGAGATATTGAACCATGTATATATGTCATTTGGAAATGGTAAGGAACTTGCAGGAATGTTCACCACACTGACACTTGTTGGGGTAAGTGTAATACTTACGGGCTTTAATATTTATCAGAAACTCGGTCAGTTTGCGGGGGCGGGAAGTATTGTTCCGATAACGGGATTTGCAAACTCAGTTGTATCTCCGGCAATAGAGTATCAGGCAGAAGGGGATGTATTTGGTGTGGGATGTAAGATATTTACCATATCGGGACCGGTAATCCTCTACGGAATATTCAGCAGTTTTTTGCTGGGGGTCATATATTGGATAATGAGTATGTAAATATGCCGTAACAGTTCACCGGCAGGTTTATGAATGTAATAAATTAACGGCTGAACTGATATGGTATAACAAATAATTATAATGGCGGTTAAATGTATAGATATGCATTTGACCGCCATTTTGTTTTTTGCTAGACTATATAAAAAGGGAATTGTGAAAAGAATTATATTTGCACAATTTATTCACGAATAAAGGTGGTTTCATAAAAAATAGATGGAGATGCGATATGGGAGACAAACTTAAATTGCCGGTTGGAATAGATGATTTTGAGAAAATCCGCAGAAATACTTTTTACTACATTGACAAGACAAAATTAATTGAACAATTATTTGTTAATTGGGGTGAAGTAAATTTTTTTACGCGTCCACGCCGTTTTGGAAAGACGCTCAATATGAGTATGCTCAAATGTTTTTTTGAGATTGGAGCAGACGAAACATTATTTAATGGACTATATATATCCGGAAACAGGCAGTTATGTGAAGAACATATGGGAAAGTATCCCGTGATTTTTTTGTCTTTAAAAAATGTTGAGGGATTGACTTTTGAAAATGCAAAATATCAGATGGCTGAACTGGTAGGCAGAGAAGCAGAGAGGTTTGGATTTTTAAAACAGAGTGAAAGATTAAGTGAAAATGATAAAGAAGTTTATCTGGCATTGACAAAGAAAGTAAATGGAAAGTATGTGATTGATGATGATATATTGTATGCGTCATTGCAAGCATTATCTGAGCTGTTATATAAACATTACGGAAAGAAAACAGTAATATTGATAGATGAATATGATGTACCTTTGGATAAGGCTTTTGGACATGGATATTACAGGGAAATGGTTGCTCTGATACGTGCCGTGTTTGGAAAGGCACTTAAGACAAATTTTGCATTGGAGTTTGCAGTACTTACAGGCTGTCTGCGTGTATCAAAAGAAAGCATATTTACGGGATTAAACAACTTTAAGATATTGTCTGTCACAGATACAAGGTTTGATGAGCAGTTTGGTTTTACCGATAAAGAAGTGAAAGAACTTTTAGCTTGTTATCATATTGAAAACAGATTTGAGGAAACAAAGCGGTGGTATGACGGTTATCACTTTGGAAATGCAGATGTTTACTGCCCGTGGGATGTAATAAACCATGTGGACAGGATAAAGGACGATGCCAATGCCGGACCGGAGGCTTATTGGATAAATACCAGCGGAAATGAACTGGTGAAAAGATTTGTTGACAGGGCAGGAAAGACAACAAGAAACGAGATAGAAAGGCTTATAGCAGGCGAGTCGATAGAAAAGCATATACGCTTAGACCTTACATATGATGAGATAGACAACAGCATTGACAATCTGTGGAGCGTCTTGTTTACTACGGGTTACCTGACACAGACAGGACTGACAAAAGACGGTGCTTACAAGCTTGTGATACCAAACAGGGAAGTAAGGGAAGTATTTAAATTACAGATTAATGAGTGGTTTAAAAAGTCGATATTTTCTAACACTGACCGTCTGCAGGCTTTCTGGAAATCATTTGAGGATGGAAATACGCTAGAAATAGAAAAATACATTAACAGGGTGCTTAGCAATTCGATAAGTGTATTTGATACAAAAGCAAGAAAAGAAGAAAAAGAAAGCTCATATCACAATCTTCTGGTAGGCATACTTACCGGTAACGATGACTGGCTTGTCAAGTCAAATGCAGAAGCAGGAGAAGGCTTTGCTGACATTATAGTAGAAACGGATGACCCGGATGCAGGTATCATAGCCGAACTTAAATATACAAAAGACTTTAAAGAAATGGAAACGGCTTGCAGTAAAGCATTAGAACAGATAAAAGACAGGCGGTATCAGGAATATCTGTTAAATGATGACAGGCGGGATATTTTGCTTTATGGAATTGCATTTTGCAAAAAGAGATGCAAAGTTATCGCTGAAAAGATGAAAATATAACAGTTCAGCCCCTCATTTATTACATTCGTAAACCTGCCAGCAAGCTGTCAGTCGCTGCTATGCAGCTTGTGTTTACCTCATTTCATAAATGAAAGGCTATTCCGCCCCAAAAAACAAGTCAATAATACATTGAGCAAGCTCATGTATTATTGATTTATCTTTTTTGGGGCTGAACTGTTACATGAAAATATAAAAATTTGATTATTGTTATGGTAATCAAAGTAAAAAAATGGTAATATGATATAAAAGGGTAAAAAAGATTGCAATGCGTCAATACATTGCATCTGTAAATGAGCATCTTATCATTTTTCACAAAAAGGAGGAGAAGCTATGTGGTCAAGAGTTGAATTAAAAACACAGGCAAAAAATCTGTTAAAACTTAATTACTGGCTGTTTGTGCTTGGAGGTATCATACTTTCATTTGTCACGACCGGACATATAAGCGGTTCAGGAGGTTTGAAACTTAATTATAATGCTAACAGTAATAATATTTCTGATATTAGTAATAGTATTGGTGACGCATTTTCTTCAGACCAAAAGGATATAACATATGATTTTAAGGACTCGATAAATGAAATCACAGGAAGTATCACGCCGTCAATAGTAAAGACTATTACTGCTGTCGTGATAGGCAGTATAGTCATTGCACTTGTTGCAGCTTTGATAGGTATAGCGTTATCTGTTTTTGTGTTTAATCCAATCCAGGTAGGTACAAAAAGATTTTTCAGCAGGAGTTATGAGGCAAGATGTGATATGGGAGAAATCTCATATGGATTTAAAAGTAATTATCTGAACATTGTAAAAATAATGTTTTTCAGGTCATTATTTACCGTTTTGTGGGGACTGCTTTTTATCATACCGGGTATTATAAAGGCATATGAGTATTCGATGATTCCATATCTTTTAAGTGAAAATCCTGATATGGATATGCAGCAGGCTTTCGATGAGAGTAGAAGGATGACTTACGGTCAGAAGTGGCAGATATTTGTACTCGACCTGTCTTTTATAGGATGGAATATTTTAAGTTCGTTTACGCTGGGATTGCTTGGAATATTCTTTGTATCTCCATATATGTGTCTTACTAAGGCAGGACTTTACCGCAGACTCAGAGGGTACAATGATTATAAGTATTAAAAAAAATTTGAAAAAATTGCAAAAAACTGTTGACATAGTAAAAGGCGTATGCTATTATCTAATAGTCGCGTGTGAGCGAGCACTTAATACAGGGGTGTAGTTCATCGGTAGAATAAGAGTCTCCAAAACTCCAGAGGAGGGTTCGATTCCTTCCACCCCTGCTACCAAGAAGTCTATCCGTTTTGGATAGGCTTTTTTCGATTTATCAGCTATATATTTTGTATATATTTTTGGGGGAAAGTGAGGTATAGACTATGAATAATAGGAAGTCCTTTTATGATGTAAGTTCTTTTTACAATAAAAAGGCAATATTAAAGTGCAGTTTCAAAGGGATGAGATACCAGGTTCAGGGAGTTTCAAAAGAAGATGATGAAAAAGTGCTTCAGGCAGATGTGTGGCCGGAGCCATTCTGTTATGAAAAGACACCGCTTGACTTTCATACCGTTAAAGAATTTGAGTATAGCGAGGACGGACTTGATAAGGTTTATGGATGGATATGTGAGCAGTATGAAGCCAGAAAAGACGAGTGGGATTTTGCACTCAAAAATCCACTCGATAAAGCAAAACAGATGGGACTTATGTAGTAAAAGTTTTGGATTTTTAGTTAGACAGATAGGATTTGTGAAATAAAAGTAATATGCTCATTACAAGCGCATCATAAATGTGAACAGTAATTGATAATGTAATAAGATTGGAGATGACGGTATCGTGGATTATAAGAAATATCTGATAGAGGGATTTTGTCCGGTTGACAAGTATCATTGCCTGATGCCTGTAGAGTATGAGAGTTATGAGGAAGATGGTGCTGTTGCCGGGTATCATAAAAAAAGAATGGTGTGCAGACACGCACTCGCAGGCTCCTGTGAAAATGAGGGAGAGTGTAAGTTTTTTGAGGGCGCACCAAAGACACTTGGCAAAGATGAGAAGTGGTATGAGCAGTAATTGTGAAACTAATGATATGTTGTGCTGATTGTGAGGATATAATTATACCGCAGACATATTTGCACTATGCCGCGTTAGCGGCAGTATGGATGGCAATAAAAATATTAAATGTAAGTAAAAGACACTGAATAAATGAAATTAAGAGGTTTAAAATATGATTTTACTTGTTGGAATAAATGCCAAGTATATACATTCAAATCTTGGGATATACTGTATTCAGGCATATGCGAGGAAACATGGGATAGATGATAGTGATTTTCAGATAAAGGAATACACAATAAATCAGGAGATTGATTTTATATTGGGTGATATATTCCTTGAAAAGCCTAAAATGATAGGTTTTTCATGTTATATATGGAATATTGACATTGTTGCCGGAATTTCTAAGGAAATCCACAAAATAATGCCGGATGTGCCTATATGGCTCGGAGGTCCGGAGGTTTCATATGACTGTGATATGCAGCTAAAAAAATATCCGTGGATAAAAGGCATAATAAGCGGCGAGGGCGAGGTGAGTTTTTACGAACTTATAAATCATTATCTTGCGGAAACGGTGGGAAATATTAAGGTTGGTTTAAATATACCGGGATTGTCTGATATTAAGGGAATAGTCTACAGGGAAGATGCGGTCGCATCCGGTGTAGATAATATAGTCATAAATCCTCCGAGGGAGAATATGTCTATGGATGATATTCCGTTTCCATATACAAAAGATGCAGGATTTGACATTGACACTCTTAAAAACAGAATAATCTATTATGAGACAAGCCGTGGGTGTCCTTATGGGTGTAGTTATTGTCTTTCTTCGGTAGATAAAAAGGTAAGGTTTAGGAGTATGGCGCTTGTCGAAAACGAATTGCAATTTTTCCTCGATATGAAAGTGCCGCAGGTAAAATTTGTTGACAGGACATTTAATTGCAATCATGAACATACAATGGCAATATGGAAATATATTTATGAGCATGACAATGGAGTGACGAATTTTCATTTTGAACTGTCAGCAGATCTTCTCACGGATGAGGAGATAGAATATGTTAAAAATTTTAGACCGGGGCTTGTGCAGTTTGAAATAGGAGTGCAGACGGCTAACAGTGAGACATTAAAGGCGATTCATAGGAATCCTGATCTTACAGTCTTAAAACAGAAAGTTGCAAAGATAAGAAAACAGAGAAATATCCACCAGCATTTAGACCTTATAGTAGGTCTTCCGTATGAGGATTATGATTCTTTTAAAAATTCATACAATGTTGTTTATGAGATGAAACCGGATCAGCTGCAGCTTGGATTTTTAAAGGTCTTAAAGGGTTCGCCGATATATTATGACAGAGAAAAATTTGCTATAGTATATCAGGACAGAGCACCGTATGAAGTTCTTTTTACCGACTGGGTATCGTATATGGATGTACTTAAATTAAAGCGTGTTGAGGATATGACGGAGCGTTATTACAACAGTATGCAGTTTGAGGCATCACTGCCGTATATTATTTCATTTTTTGATACACCGTTTGATTTCTTTATGCAGATAGGAAATTTTTATAAAAAGATGGGATATGAAGGAATACACCAGTCAAGACTTCAAAATTACGAGATATTGTTAGAATTTGTACTTGATATATGTAAGCCTGATAAAAGAAAAGAGGAAGTGTTAAGGCAGCTTATAATATATGATATTTATGCGAGGGAAAATCTTAAAAACAGACCCATATTTGTGGGATATGAGTCAGAGATACCAAAAGATGAAGTCAGGACATTTTACAAAAAAGAGGAGTCAGAGCATAAGTATCTTAAAGGATATGATGGAAATGACTGGAAACAGCTTCACAGGATGACGCATCTTGAACAGTTTGATATTGATATACAGGATTATCTGAAAACCGGAATCATAAATGATAAAAAAAGCAGACTTCTATTTGATTATAAAAACAGAAATCCGCTCGACCATCAGGCATCGATATATAAAATTGCTTTTAGCCACTGACAGCAGAAAATATAAATGATATGCTATATTAGTAATATACTAATAGTTTTGGAGCATCTGATTGAGTTTATTTGTGATAGACTCTTTCAGATATGCATCGGAATACTGAATCTTGTCGATAAGTTTTTGAACTTTGTCGATATCGTCATTTTCAAGATATATTTTGGCAAGTCCAATGTAGCAGCCTGATATGTCACAGTTAAGTGTGTTTATGGCATACTCAAATATCTGTTTTGCACGGTTTTTGTCACCGTGGTTTAGCAGGTATGTGCCCCATTTATTTAACAGACTTAAAAATTTAAGATAGTTCTGGTCATAGAAGGAGAGTATTTCAAAATTTCCGCGTCCGTATGCAAATTTTATATCAGTGTTTGTCATACCGGAAAGATTTATCATTTTTTTTGACATAACATCTGATATATCTTTCTGTATCTGGATGAGCTCAATATCATTTGTCTGTTCATTAAAAGGCAGTACCTCTTTTGGAACGGATATGTATTCAAGCATTGAAATATCTTTGTTTTTTGAAAAGTCAGCTTCGTGTTCACGCTGCCAGAAATCTTTGTTTGAGGTTTCGTTTTTGTCCTGTTGTTTTAACTTGACGCGAAGCCACAATAAGAATACAATAAAGCATATAAAAAATACAGGCATATTTTTTTCCTTTCAGGTAAATTAAAAATCGGCACTGTTCACATAACAGTTGCGGAAAATAACATATTATAGTGTATGGAAAATCATACAGAATGGAGGGTCTATATGAATTTTTTCAATAAAAAAAACCAGCAGAAGATTGCAGCAGTTATATGTATAATATTGGTTATAGCAATGGTTCTGCCAATCGTATTCCAGTATTTACAGTAAATGTTTTCTGTTTATTTTAAAAAGAAAACAATGGCAATGGAATAATATTTACATGTTATATAGCTGTAAATAAAAACAGACAAAAGAGTCAAAAGGGCTAAGGAAAACATTCTTTATGCGAATATTTTGACTCTTTAGTATTATATGATGTCAGGGTCAAAAGTAGATAGCAATGCATATTTATATGCAAATTGCTATCTACTGGCTTGACCCACCAAGCACCGACATGAAGCAGATTTGCTTGCAAATAAGCGAGAATGGAGGTGTTTGCAGGATTGCGAAAATTGCGTAGCAATGAAGCAATCCGGAGCATCAGTCAGGGTCAAAAGACCTTTTGAACCCAACATCATTATATTAAGCATAATCAATAAAAAATAAAATGTCAAATTAAATGAAAAGGTTGATAGATAATTATGAAAAAAAGAGAAAAGAAATTATGTATTATATTGTCGGGGATGGTTGTTGCAGCAATTATTGTTGCAGTTCTTTTTATTGTAATGCTAAAGAAAACAGGTGGAAACACTATAATACAGGGTGCAAATATAAATGGTGTTGATATTGGCGGACTTACAAAAGTAAAAGCACAGAAAAAAATTGATAAATATATCGAAGAACTTAAAAACAGACAGGTTATTATCAAATATGGCAATGCCGGAAAAGAATCAAAGACTACTATCGATAAACTTGGATTTGAGGTAGAAGATAAAGATTATGTAGATAAGGCTTATCAGATAGGAAAAAAAGGAAGTATCTTTAAAAAATTCAAAGAAATCGTAAGCTGTTCAAAAAAAGATGTGACATATAAGCTTAAAACAAATCTGAATGAAGATAAGCTTAGAAAATTTATTAAATTAAAAAGCAAGATTCATAATAAAAAGATGAAGAATTCAAGATTAAAGATGGTAAAAGGAAAGCTTAAGGCGACAAAAGACTGCACCGGTTTAAAGGTTAATGTTGATGCTACTGTAGATAGATTTAGTGAAAAATTAAATAGTGATTTTAATGACAAAAAGCTTGTATTGGATGCTGTCGTAAGTATAAAGAAGCCTAAATATACAAGAAAGATGTATTCAAAATGTACGGATTTGCTCGGTGAATATTCTACGGATTACAGTTCATCAACGGCAGACAGGTGTAGTAATGTTCAGACGGCAGCAGAACGCATAAATGGAACTATTCTAAAGCCGGGGCAGACTTTTTCAACAGTGAAAGTCATAAAAGAAAGAACAGTTGAAAATGGTTATAAAGCCGCACCGGAATATGCAGGTGGAAAAGTGGTATCAGGTGTCGGTGGAGGTGTATGTCAGGTTTCAACAACGCTTTATAATGCTGTTATAAATGCAGAACTTGAAGTTGTTGAGCGTTCTCCACATTCAATGGTCGTACATTATGTAAATGTGTCGAGGGATGCAGCAATATCAGGAAATTATAAGGATTTGAAATTTAAGAACAATACAAAATCCCTTATATACATTGCAGCTTCGGCAAAAGGTGGTGTGCTTTCGTTTAAGATATTTGGTGAGGACACGAGAGAAAAGGACAGAAAGATTACATTTGAGTCGGAGATAGTAGAGGAAAAACAGCCTGAGGGTGAAGTTATAACGGTCGATGCGACTAAGCCGTCAGGATACAGGGAGGTAACCCAGTCAGCACATACGGGATATAATGCAAAATTATGGAAGATAATCTATATAAAAGGTGTTAAGAAAAAGAGAGTTCTTGTAAATACAAGCTCCTACAATGCAGAGCCGCCGCATGTGACGGTCGGAAAGCAGCAGGAAGTTAAAAAGGAAGAAAGTACAAAGAGCGATAAAAAACAAAGTGAACAAAAGAAAACAGAAACTAAGAGAAATACCCAAAAAACAGAGGATGATTAAGAAGAAAGGAATATAAAGACAGATGGAAATAGGAAAAGTACCAGAGAATGTTTTAAAGAGAGCGGTATTTAAACAGATAAGACATAGGAGAGAGGAAGTTATACTGCATCCGGGAGTAGGTGAGGACTGTTCGGCTGTAGCAGTCGGCGAGGATGAAGCACTTGTGTTTTCGACAGACCCGATAACGGGAACGGACAAAGGAATAGGAAATCTCGCTGTTCATATTACGGCAAATGACCTTGCATCAAGCGGTGCAGAGCCCATAGGGATAATGACGACGATAATTCTTCCTGATGGCACAAGAGAGATAAAGTTAAGGCGGATAATGGAGGAGATTGAGACAGCTTGTTCTAAACTTAAAATAGAGGTGATGGGCGGCCATACTGAAATCTCGGATGCTGTGAACAGACCGATAATAAATGTTACGGGTGTCGGCAAGGTGAAAAAGGGTAAAATTGTTTCAACAGGCGGATTAAAGCCGGGGGATGAGATAGTTATGACGAAGTGGGCAGGACTTGAGGGAACTTCGATAATAGCTGCCGAAAAAGAGGAAAAGCTTCTTGAGACACTGCCACGGGAACTTGTCGATGTGGCAAAGGAATTTAAAGAGTATCTCTCTGTAATACCTGAGTCAAAGATAGCGATGGAAGTTGGTGTCAGTGCAATGCATGATGTTACGGAGGGCGGTGTTTTTGGAGCACTTTGGGAACTCGGTGAGGCATCAGGGGTCGGAATTACGGCACATCTTGATAAAATTCCGATAAAGCAGGAAACTATCGAGGTATGCGAGGTGTTTAAAATAAATCCGTATATGCTGATATCGAGCGGAAGTATGATGATAGGCTGTGAAAAAGGCAATCTTCTGGTTGAAAAACTAGAGGAGGCAGGCATAAATGCGGCGGTCATAGGAAGAGCAACCGAGGGCAACGACAGGATAGTTGTGAGCAGGGACGAGACAAGGTATATCGGTCCTGCGGGAAGTGATGAACTTTATAAGATTTAGATGCACATACCAATTTAGTTTATTGCAATTTTACTTAATAGAGTTTGAGTATAAGAAATGGAGGGCGTATATGAATAGTGAGCTTAGAGAAAAGATTTTGAATACGATTAGCAAGAACAGCCGTTATTCTACTAAAGAGCTGGCGGCGATGCTTGGAAGTGATGAGACAGCGGTTACAAATGAGCTTAAGCAGATGGAGCAGGAGAATGTCATTTGCGGTTATCCTACACTTATAAACTGGGATAAGACTGACTGTGAGAAAGTAACGGCTCTTATCGAGGTTAAGGTCACACCTCAGCGTGATATGGGATTTAACAAGGTTGCTGAGAGGATTTACAAGTTTGACGAGGTCGAGAGTGTCTATCTTATGTCAGGTGGTTTTGACCTTACTGTTACGATTTCCGGTAAGAGTATGAAAGAAGTTGCGAGATTTGTTTCTGAGAAACTGTCAACACTTGAGTATGTAAACAGTACAGCGACATATTTTGTGCTTAAAAAATATAAGGAACATGGTGTCGAGATGACAGGTGAGCACCATGAATCAGAAAGGATGTTAATTACACCATGAGAGATGCACTATCAGGTAAGGTTAAACAGATTAAGCCGTCAGGCATAAGAAAATTTTTTGATATAGTAAGTGAGATGGATGATGCCATCTCGCTTGGTGTCGGTGAGCCGGATTTTGATACACCGTGGCATATAAGAGAGGAGGGAATATACTCTCTTGAAAAGGGCAGAACTTTTTATACTTCAAATGCGGGTCTTAGTGAGTTAAAGATTGAAATTTCAAAATATCTTGACAGGCGTTTTGATTTAAAATATGACCCGTCAGATGAGATTATGATAACGGTCGGCGGAAGTGAAGCTATTGACGGAGCACTCAGAGCCATGCTTGATGTAGGTGATGAAGTGATACTTCCACAGCCGAGTTATGTTTCTTATGAGCCTTGTATCGTACTTGCCGACGGAGTTCCGGTCATAGTGGAATTAAAAGAGGAAAATGATTTTAAACTTACAAGAGAGCAGCTTGAAAAAGCCGTGACGGACAAGACTAAAATCCTTATCATGCCGTTTCCAAATAATCCTACAGGTGCGATAATGACAAAAGAGGAATTACAGCCAATTGTTGATTTTGTCATAGAGCATGACCTTTTTGTGATTTCGGATGAGATATATTCTGAGCTTACATACAGTGGAAATCATGTGTCTATCGGTGCATTTCCGGGGATGAAAGAAAGAACCATCGTTATAAACGGATTTTCAAAATCATATGCGATGACTGGCTGGAGACTCGGCTATGCCTGCGGACCTAAAGTAATACTCAAGCAGATATTAAAGATACACCAGTTTGCCATTATGTGTGCTCCGACAACAAGTCAATATGCAGCTATAGAGGCACTTCGCCACGGTGATGATGATGTGGAGAAAATGAGAGATGAGTATGACCGGAGGAGAAGATTTCTCTTAAATGCGTTTGATGAGATGGGCATAGAGTGTTTTGAGCCATATGGTGCATTTTATATGTTTCCAAGTATAAAGAAATTTGGGATGAGTTCTGACGAGTTTGCGACAAGACTTCTCAAAGAAGAAAAGATAGCGGTAGTGCCGGGAACGGCTTTTGGTGACTGCGGCGAAGGATTTTTGAGGATTTCTTATGCATATTCGATAGATGACCTGAAAGCAGCACTTGAAAGGATAGGGAGATTTATAGAAAAACTTTAATTTTATAGTTTTCACTATCTATTGACAAATATGGAAACAGTTACGACAGATAAGATTATAGATAAGTTTTAGTTATACGGGGAGGAAAATATGTTAAATATAGTTTTACTTGAACCTGAGATGCCTGCAAATACGGGAAATATCGGAAGAACCTGCTGTGCGACAGGCACAAGGCTTCATCTTATAGAGCCTATGGGATTTAAGATAAATGACAAGATGCTTAAAAGGGCAGGTCTTGACTATTGGGACAAGCTGGACGTGACGGTTTATGACTGTTATGAAGATTTCCTTGAACAAAATCCTGATGCGGTTAAAAAGATGTATATGGCAACCACCAAGTCAAAACAGGATTATACGGATGTGCAATATGAACCTGATGCTTATATCATGTTTGGCAAGGAGAGTGCAGGGATTCCTGAGGAAATTCTTGTTGAGTCGCAGGATACGGCTATAAGAATACCGATGAACAAGAATATCAGGTCTTTAAATCTGTCAAATTCAGTTGCGATAGTGTTGTATGAGGCACTGAGACAGAATAATTTCTTTGATATGCAGCTTGAGGGAGAACTTCACAGGCTTCATTGGAAAGAATAATAGTAAATGTTTAGTAAAAATAAGAATAAATATAGTGATTTTTAACAGAAGTTTACTTGAAAATTTGTGAATATCGGAGAAAAAAACAAAAACACAAAAAAGTTATTGAAAAAAAAGTCAAATCATAATAGAATGGTTTACGATATAGAAATGAGAATTATGAAAGAAATTAATGCACATTTCGTATTTACATACAAAGCGTGCATGTAAGACGTTCCGAATTGTAAAATTATAAATATAATTCGTTGCTGTTTATATATGCAAATGGTGACAATAAATGTGCACTCAAAATTCTTCGTCTTGAGAAGATACAGAGAGTACATAGCAAATGGAATGGAGGATAATAAAATGAGTGAGACAAAGGGTAAGATTGCGGTATTGACAAGTGGAGGAGATGCTCCGGGAATGAATGCTGCAATTCGTGCGGTAGTGCGTACGGGTATTTCTAAAGGATATGAAGTATATGGGGTCAGAAGAGGATATAATGGTATCCTTAACAGAGAGATGGATCTTCTTACTTTCCATGATGTTTCAGAGAAACTTCAGCATGGTGGTACATTCCTTTTTACAGCGAGAAGTGCTGAGTTCAGAGAGGAAGAGGGAAAGAAAAAGGCAGCAGCAATCTGTAAGGAACTTGGTATAGAGACACTTATCGTTATCGGTGGTGACGGATCATTTACAGGAGCTAAGAACCTTTCAAAATATGGTGTTAATGTTATCGGTCTTCCTGGAACTATAGACCTTGACATTGCATATACAGATTATACTATCGGATTTGACACGGCAGTAAATACAGCTATGGAAGCTATCGACAGACTTCGTGAGACATCAAATTCACATGAGCGCTGCAGCGTAGTTGAGGTAATGGGACGTTCAGCCGGTTATATTGCACTCTGGTGTGGTATTGCAAACGGTGCAGAACAGATTCTTATACCTGAGAAGTTTGACAACAACTATGATAAACTTATCGAGGAGATAAAGAATAACCGTGCAAGCGGTATGACACATCAGATTATTGTAAATGCTGAGGGAATCGGTCATTCATATGGTCTTGCAAAGAAAATTGAAGAGGCAACAGGTATCGAGACGCGCGCTACTATCCTCGGACATTTACAGCGTGGAGGAAGTCCTACAGCAAGAGACAGAGTTTACGCTTCAGTTATGGGTGCATATGCCATTGACTGTATCGAAAAAGGCAAGAAGAACAGACTTATCGGTTATAAAGAAGGTCATGTCTATGATGTTGACATTGAGGAAGCATTCCAGATGACAAAGAGTATTGATGATTATGAGTATGAAGTAGCAGGTATTCTTGGAACAAGATGCGAATACAAATAAGATCGCAAATCTGATATCATATAAAGAATATCAGTAAACATAAAAATTAAATATTTAAATATGAACAGAGTAGGAAGTCATGCGTTAAGTACCAAAGGATGGGAAGTTGTCTTTGGGCGAAAAGAAAATGTCTGTTGTTGTACGCACTATAGTGTGCGGACAGGAACTGAGTTCTTGCGGTATGGCTTTCGCATCCACTGTCAGAAATGAATGAAAAACACTCATTACCTGAATAATGGTTTACTTTGAGTGTTTTTCTTTGTATAACTTACTTTAAAATAAAATACAATAGATTTGTTTGGGTGAATTATACTGGTTTCGGCTCCGTTATTACTGTTCACACCTGTGGTGTGAATTAGTAGTGCTCCGTTCATTAGAAAGGGCAAAAAATGAAGGAAAAGAAAATTAGGATTTCAGTAAGAGACATTACACTTATGGCTATGCTTATAGCTATTGAGATTGTTTTATCAAGGTTTTGTTCCATTCAGGCATGGAATGTAAAGATTGGTTTTGCATTTATAGCTCCGGTTACGGCTGCTATTCTGATGGGACCGGCACAGGCTGCTGTTGTTGCGGGAGTTGCGGACGTGCTCGGAACACTTATGTTCCCTATAGGACCATATTTTCCGGGATTTACGCTTAACTCATGCTTAAATGGTCTTGTATGGGGATTGTTTTTACATAAGAAGCCATCTATACCAAAAGCAGCGATAGCCGCAGGAATAAACCAGTTTATAATAGGTTTATTTATTACAACATTTTGGATCTCAGTGTTATATGGTTCACCATATTTATCATTATTACCTGTAAGACTTACGCAGGCGTGTATTCTTTTTGTAGCACAGTTTGTAACTATATCAGTGCTTCAGGAAGTTTTGTTTAAGAGAATAAAAGGTATATTTCAGGTTGGTGTAAGTGCACAGTAAATAAAAAATAAAAATAATGATAAAACAGATTTGCGATATAAATAAATAAAAACGGCTGTCGTGCTTATTGTTAAGCATGGCAGTCGTTTTTATTTGATAGGGAAATCGCATATTGTAGTGTTGCATCAACTTTTTAGTATGAGGGATTTTTATTATTCGGTATGTTTAGGCAGGGAGAAGATAAATTCCGTACCTACACCTTCGGTGCTTATAACATTTATGTTTTCACCATGGTTTTCAATGATTTCTTTAGTAATGGGAAGTCCGAGTCCTGTACCTTTTTTATCTTTACCGCGGGAAAGGTCAGTTTTGTAAAAGCGTTTCCATACTTTTCCAAGACTTTCTTTTGGAATGCCTATACCGTGGTCTTTTACTGATACAAATACTTTTTGATTTTTTTCTCTTGTATGTATCTCGATAGTTGAATCGTCATTGCTGAATTTTATTGCATTGTCTACGAGATTTTGTATAACCTGCTCGATTTTGCTTTGATCGGCATCTACAAGTGAAGTCTTGGCATCAAAGGTTATATCAAGAGAAATGTGCTTTTGGGTGCAGCGTTGTTCAAAGGTTGCGAGACAGCGTTTTAATTCCTTGTTTATATCAAAAGTCGATATTTCAAGGGGAACTCCCTTGTTTTCAAATTCACTGAGTGACAGTAGATTGTTTGTAAGTTTTGTTAATCGTTCAACCTCAAAAAGTATTATGTCGAGATATTTTCCCTGCATTTCCGGAGGAATAGTACCATCTGCCATAGCCTGTGTATAACCTTTGATGGATGTGAGTGGTGACCTGAAATCATGCGACACATTTGCAATAAAGTTTTTCTGATATTCATTTGTATCTTTCATTTTTGTCGCAAGATACTGTATTGCTCCGGCAAGGTCTGTATGGTCATGACCTGCATATTCAGGCATTTGGTAGTCATAGTGACCGGCTGCATATTCCTTTGCTGCCTGCTGCATACTCTTAAGAGGAATAACAGTCTGCAGATAAAGAAAGAGGAGTGCGATAAACAGCAGAGCCGATATTATGATATAGCATATAAGTATCGCATCCACATTCTGCACTGCCTGTGAATGCAGCGTGTTTACCGGCAGTGACAATATGATATAAAAGCTGATGTCAAGTCCTGATGTGACGGGATATACAACACAGAATGATTGGTCTGACAGCAGATTGTCAGCATTAGTGCTGTTTACCGTCTGCTTTGAGAGCAGAGAGGAATCATACTCATTGATATTATAGCCTTCTTTATTTTTTTGCATATCTGAATCAATGATTATTTTTCCGTCAGTTTCACTTATCCAAATGCGTATTCCGGTTGCATTGTGTATTGCACAGAGCTGTTTTCTGATAGATGTTATCGAACTTTTAACCAGATATGCATTGGCAAGATATTGTGATTTTATCTCCTCTGCTTCGTTGTATATACTTGTCTCAGCATTATCAAGTAATCTCTGGTACATAAGTTTGTGACCGTAGGTATTTAACAATCCAACGGTCAATACTACAAGCAAGAGATAACAGATTAAAAATTTAAATCGAAGTGATATTTTTATTTTAGACTGCATAAATTTCCTCCCAGGATGTAATAGGTACTCTTGAAATATTCTGAACGAAGAATTTTGGGAGTACATTAATCATTGCCGGCTGCATCATAGATTCTGCCGGTAATTTATCATTCCCTGTATTCAAATTTGTAGCCGATGCCCCATACGGTTTTTAATTCCCAACTCGGATGAGCTTCAAATTTTTCACGAAGTCGTTTGATATGGACATCGACAGTGCGGGTATCTCCAATGTAATCATAACTCCATATATGGTCGAGAAGCTGTTCTCTTGTAAATACCTGGTTTGGATGTGATGCGAGGAAGTACAAAAGTTCAAGCTCCTTAGGCGGCATTTCAATACGTTTGTTTTTGTAAGTTACAGAGTAATCAGTCTGGTTGATGACAAGGTCCGGATAAGTTACACATTCTTTTGGAAGACTGTCATCTGAAGTTTCTGAAACGGCAGGAGCAATGCTGCGCCTTAAAACGGCTTTGACTCTTGCGACCATTTCTTTTGAGTCAAACGGTTTCATGATGTAATCATCTGCACCGAGTTCAAGACCGAGTACCTTGTCAAAAGTCTCGCCTTTTGCCGAGAGCATTATAACAGGAAGTTTAGAGTCTTTTCTTATTTCCCTTAAAACTTCATAACCGTCAATGCCGGGAAGCATTATGTCCAAAAGTACAAGGTTAGGTGCGTACTCGGAAACAGCTTTTATTGCAGATTCCCCGTCGTTTACGATATGAGTATCAAAACATTCTTTTGTGAGATAAAGTCCGATAAGTTCTGCTATATTTTCGTCATCATCAACTATAAGTATTTTTTGTTTCTGTGCCATATTTTTTCTCCTTTTTATTTAAAATTAACTATTGTAACACCCATATCACCCTCTCCAAATTCGCCGAGCCTGAAAGATTTGACATATTTAGTGCGTTTGAGGTGATTGTGTGTAGCCGTCCTTAAGGCGCCGGTTCCTCTTCCGTGTATAATGGTAACTTGGCTCATATGTGCAAGGTAGGCATCATCAAGATATTTTTCAAGTACAGGCATTGCCTGGTCTACAGTCATACCGATAAGATTAATTTCACCTTTGATACCGGATGCCTTATTCATGCGGATTTTACCACTTCCATTGTGATTGCCTGTATTTTCAGACTTTTTCTGCGGAAGAAGTTCAATATCTTTTATATTTACCTTTGTCCTTAAAAGTCCTGCCTGAACAAAAAGGTCACCTTTTTCATTAGGAAGTGTGCTCACTGTGCCGTTTGCACCAAGTGAGAGTACCTTTATATCTGCACCAATAAACAGGTCAGACGGTTTAAGCTGCTTTGATTTCGGCTTATTATTTTTTACCTTTATCTTTGACTGCTTTGAATCCATCTTTTCACGCAAGGCAGCTCTTTGAGCTTCCATTTCCTTTATGTGTTTATCGCTTGATGCCCACTTTGTATATTTTCTGATGGTCTCGTCGGCATAGTCTTTGGCTTCTGCAAGGATGCGGCTTGCTTCCTCGTTTGCATGTTGCAATATTCTGTCTTTAGAATTATCTATCTTTTCATTCTTTTCTTTGAGGGATTTCTTTAATTCAGAAATCTCTTTTCGGCTTTTTGAAACCATTTCGTGTTCTTTTTCAAGTTCTACTCTTGTCTTTTCAAGTTCTGCGAGAACATCCTCAAAATGCTTTGCATCGGATGCGACATGATTTTTGGCATCTTCTATAATATCGTCGGTAAGACCGAGTTTGCTAGATATGGCAAATGCGTTACTTTTGCCCGGAACACCTATCAGAAGCTTGTAGGTAGGTCTAAGAGTAGTTACATCAAATTCACAGCAGGCATTTTCAACATCAGGTGTCTGAAGCGCATAGAGTTTTAATTCGCTGTAATGTGTTGTAGCCATGACAGTGGAATGCCTGTTGTGAAGATTTGAGAGTATCGCCGTTGCAAGAGCAGCTCCCTCGACCGGGTCAGTTCCTGCACCAAGCTCATCAAATAATACAAGGCTGTTTTCATCAGCTTTTTCAAGAATAGATACGGTGTTTACCATATGAGATGAAAATGTACTAAGACTCTGCTCGATACTTTGCTCATCTCCAATATCAGCGTAGACTTCGTTAAAAATTCTAAGGCTTGAGCCGTCAAATGCCGGGATATGAAGTCCGGCCTGTCCCATAAGTGTAAACAGACCTATCGTCTTAAGTGAAACTGTTTTACCACCGGTATTTGGTCCTGTTACGACAAGAAGTGAAAAGTCGCGTCCAAGATGCAGATTTATCGGGACAACTTTTTTGGGGTCGATAAGAGGGTGTCTGCCATCCTTAATATCTATATATTTTTCCTTTGGAAAAACAGGTCTTGTGCCTTTCATATTTTTTGAGAGCATTGCTTTGGCAAAAATGAAATCAAGTTCAGAAAGTATTCTGAAATCCTGCTCAATAAAAAAACTCTGCTCAGCAGTCTGGTTGCTTAAATTAGCAAGTATTTTTTCAATTTCTTCCTGTTCGTCGAGTTCAAGCTGTCTTATTTCATTATTTAATTTGACAACGGATGCCGGTTCAATAAAAAGTGTTGAACCGGTGGCTGACTGGTCGTGAAGCATACCGTTAAATGAAGAGCGGTATTCAGCTTTTACCGGCAGACAGTATCTGCCGTTTCTCATGGTTATGATGGCATCCTGGAGCATACTTCTGCTGCTGCCGTTTACAATGGAGTTAAGCTGGTCATGTATTTTACCGCCTGCAATCTTCATGCTGCGCCTTACATGGCTTAATCCAACACTTGCATCATCAGCAATCGTGTTTTCATCAATGATACAGCGTCGTATCTCTTTCATCAACGGGGAGAGAGGTTCTATAAGCTGGTAGCGTTCATTTAATGAATCGCCTGTCTCATTATTTTCATTAAGATTTTTCCTGAAAAAGTTTTTAACACTTCCTGCTGTTGATAAAAGACTTGATATGTTAAGTAATTCACCAATGCCAAGTATTGAACCAATCTCAAGTCTTTTAAGACTTGCCCGTATGTCCTTTACACCGCCGAAAGAAACCTCACCCTGCGTGAGTATATGCGTGAGAGCATCACTTGTTTCACGCTGTGCTTTGAGGATATATTCTTCATCATCAGTCGGAAGAAGGTTTTTACAATACTCCTTCCCAAGTGGTGATGCGGCATATGACTCAAGTTTCGCTATTATTTTATCATACTCAAGAGTATGTAATGCTTTTATATTCATGTTTGTTCTCCGTTCATCTGTTTCAAAATTACGGACAAAAATATCCATCTTTATTTTACAACATATTATAGGAAGTAATCAAGTACACAGTAATTTTTTACGATTTGTTAATATTGTATTCATAAATATATGGTAGATTTATACATAATGAGTTAAAAATAATGATTATTTTTGGTTAAAATGCAAAATTCTTATATGATAACAGAGGTATATATATGACAATTCATAAAAAGCCTGTAGAGGAGAAGGAGCATGATTCTGAAAAGTACCGTTTTATGAAAGAACAGGTACGGCCGCAACAGAAAAAAAATGCAATAAAATATGCTCAAAAAGCGGTGTCGGTAATAGTTCTTGCATTAATCTTTGGTTCGGCAGCCGGAGCCGCATTTTATTTTGTTCAAAGCAGGCTTGGTGCGGACATGGATTTTAGGGATTACCTGGTAGAAACGGTAAGACCGGAGGCAACAGGTCAGGATGATGACATAGATGGAAGTAAGATAGTGAGACGCAGTGTAAGTCAGTCAGATATTGATTCAATTACAAATTATGACCATGTTTCAAAGAAAATGGCGGCGATAGGCAGCAGTTATAAATATGCACTTGTAAAAGTTAAAGGTGTCATGGCGGATAACAACTGGAAAGATGTAAACAGTGATGATGGCGGTGTGACTTTTGGGGCAATATTTGGTATTACAAGAAATGAATATATCATAGTTACCGATTCAAGTGCTGTAAATGGCACAGACGAGGTATCTGTTGAATTTTTTGATGGTACGGAAGTTAAGGCATCCGTGATAAATATTGACAGTAATATCAATATTGCGGCATTGCGTGTAGATAAGACAAATATTCCTATAGCAACAAGAAGAAAGGCTTTTCCGATAAGTGTTGGAAGTGTGTCAGGTACAATAAATGGATCTAATGTTATAGCGGTGGGAGCACCAAATGGTATAATGTATTCCGTGATGCTTGGAAAAGTTATCAAATCAGATATCGAAGTGTCGATTATTGATAATCAGTTGTCGATGTACTCAACGGATATGGTAAGCACATCAATAAGTAACGGTATTATTTTAAATACAGATGGCAATGTGATAGGCATCATAAACAATCATTATACAAATCTTACAGGAGAAAAAAATATCAGTTTTGTATCGATAAACAGTATAAATGATATGATAGAGCTTCTGATGAGAGGAAAAAATGTCGCATATATGGGCATGGAAGGAAAGGATGTTGATTCTGCGGCTGCGGCTGAGCATAGCATATCCAGAGGGATATATGTGACGGCGGTTTATTCAAGTTCACCGGCATATGCAGGCGGTATGAGAGTTGCCGATGTGGTCGAAAAAATTGACGGCATATCAGTAAAAACAGTATATGCATTACATAATGTGCTGATGAAGCATAAGAGTGGAGATGAGATAAAGGTGGAAGTATCGCGCAAAGTGAAAAATAAAAGAAAAAATATTACATTGAGTATTACATTGAGTTAAAGAAAATGCTTTTACAAATAAGATATGTTTGTAAAAGCATTTTTGTTTTTGAAAATTTGTTTTTATGTTTAGTCTTAAACAATCTGTTTAAGCATTTTAGTTTTTTACATTTTGTTTTGCACTTTATATTTAACGGCTTATATTATCTTCTTTAATTATCTGGACAAGTTTATGACGAAATGCTTTTTCATATACATCTTCATCGTGGAATGCAAAACGGTTAAAATCAAACTGGCTTTCAAGAATCATTCTTCTTGTAAAAAGAGTAAAATGTTTTTGGGTATGTGCCGGCCAGAATATACAGATGCATCCGTCAGCATTTGCCTCAGGAATATTGAAACTTTTGGCAAATTTTGAAACAAGGGCTCTGTCTGTCATAAATACATGGGAATATTGTCCTATAACCTTTGCAAGTCTTGTTCCGTTGATTGTAAAGGTGTTCATGTCATAGCCGTCTTTATATTCTTCATTTTTTTTCTGTCCGGTATTGGTATCATCTTCAGATAGCTGCTGTGCTATAGCTATGATAGGAAGTTTTCTTTCCTGGTTTTTTATAAGGCTGTAAAAATCTGAATAATCATTATCGTCAGTTACAAATACGGCTTTATTGCCGAGACGGATAACATCTACTATACCGGTTTTATTTGAAAGATCAGACAGAAAAGACGGTTTTAAAAATGTTTCTTTCTGGCTGATGCTTCGAGGCAGATCTTTTGAGGTCATATGATAAAAATGTAGTCTGCCGTCATCAAGCTTTGCTATTGAGGTGTGGATATGCCAGAGAGTACCGATGTGTTTACTGTCGATATAGCTAATCTTCATATGAAAAGTAAGGTCATCAACATCATATTGTATCTTTAACTGATATCCGGGCAGTTTGTTTTTATATGAAATTACTTCCTCGGGCATATCTTCAAATACCGGATCCATTTTAAAACGTGCCCATTTATATACGATTGCACAGGAGTTTATAAATTCAGTTTCGAGTGTTCTTGATTCCTTGTGGAGCAGAGGAAGTTCAAGGTGAAACAAAATGTTTGACTCAAGTCTTGCGAGGGTTTCTTTTTTGTATATGCGGCTGTCACGCGGCTCATCTATCTTGTCACATACAAGTCTTATAAGCTGATTTTTGACAAGCTTATTATTAACAAGTTTGATTATAAGATTGTAATCTATAACCGGATTGTCAAGTTTTAACAGTTCACGGATAAGGATTATCCTCGGACATTTATAAAACTGTTTTGCAATCTCTTTGTCCTGATTGAATATTGCAATTATGTCAGGGTGGAGATGAGCCGAGTCCTCAAGTTTTATGCGGAAATGGCTTTTAAGCATCAATTCCCAGTTCATGTTTTTATAGTGATTGTAAGAGAGTTCTTCAAAAAGCTTGACTAAAGACCAGTCACTAAGTTCAAGATTTGCAAGTATGCAATTTAACATACGGGAGAGTTCCTCGCTGCCTTTCCAGAACTGGTCATCACTGATACGGCTTTTATAACGCATATCATGTTCTATTTCGTGCCATCCCTCGAAAAATACTGTTCTGAATTGCGTTTCAAATGTGGTATCAATAGGCAGCGACCACATTTCTTTTGTGTAGAGATTAAAATATTCGGCAGGGTATTTAAAAACACCGTTTATCTTTGTGGCGCGAAATTCATCGGACTCAAAGAAGTTACGCGACCACTCATCTATCATCTGAAAAGTTCTTTCCATAATATCGCGGCATATACTAAGGTCATCATAATAGTAAAGAATTACACGAAGCCCGATAAGATCCTGTATTTTCTTAGGATTGTTTAAAGTTCCGTATTTGCCGCGGTACAGTTTTGAAGCTATCGACTCGACCGATTTTACACGCGAAAATATGCGGAAATACAGACCACATGAAGTGAGGATTTCCGTTATTGCATTTGTGATATGTTCACACAGTTCGTTTAATTTTTCAAAATCAATCTCCTGTTCAATGATTGCTTCAAGTTCTTCTTTGCTGTTATAATTTTCCATGTTTACAGACAATAAAATGTTCCCCCTGCTCTAGATAGTTATAATTTGTAACAGTTCAGCCTTTAATTTATTACATTCATAAACCTGCCAGCGAGCTGTCAGTCGCTGGCAGGTTTTGTTTATTTACGCGAAAGCAAAGTGAGGATGGAACAAATAAATTTGTTCCATCTGAGCGTGCTCGCGAGGGCTTTGCCCTCATTTCAGAAATGAAAGGCTGTTCTACCATAAGAAGCTACTTAACAATACAATGAACAAGCTCATTGTATTGCCAAGTATCTTTTTATGGCTGAACTGTTACTATTATATCACAAAAAAACGCTTGTGTATTGTTTTTTTGACCGAAAAAACTTATAATGATATAAGAGTGGGGCAGTATGCCTAAAAAATGTTCTCTCGGAAATCTTTATTCAGAAAATACAGAGAGAACATAAAACTAATATGGAGGATTTTAATGACTGAATTTAATTTTGATGCAAAACTTAGTGCGGCTGAGCTTTACGCATTTTCGATGAGACACACCTATAAGAGTATGTCAGGAATTTTTGGACTTATCATTAGTTTTGGAAGTCTTATAATATGTGCAGTGAGATATAAATACCTTGACAAAACTGCCATTATGGCTCTTATAATAATAGGTCTTATATTTACCGTTATACAGCCGCTTATGCTTTGGAGTAAGGCAAATGCACAGGTGAAAAAGAACAAGAGTATAAATGCTAAACTACACTATAATATAAGTGATAACGGTATTACTGTTTCGCAGGGAGAACAGGAAGCAGATGTAAAGTGGTATGATATAAGAAAGACGGTTATTGTAAAGGATGCTGTCTATGTTTATATGTCACCGGTGAGGGCATTTATATTTACAAAGAAACAGTGTGGTGATGATTTTGGTTCACTTGTCGGTTTTATACAGGAAAAAGTGAAACAGTACAAAGACTATGAACCGGAAGAAACAGAGGAAAACGGAGGAACTGATGAGTAAAAAAGTTGTGGTAAGCCAGTGTGAGAAAGACACATTTGAGCTTGGAAAAAAACTTGGAGAAAATTGCAAACCGGGGGACATAATCCTTTTAAATGGTGACCTCGGTGTCGGAAAGACCGTTTTTACAAAAGGTTTTGGCAAAGGACTTGGTATAGACGAACCTATATGCAGTCCGACTTTTACCATTATGCAGATATATGAGAGCGGAAGACTTCCGCTTTATCATTTTGATGTTTACCGTATTGCCGATGTATGTGAGATGGATGAGATAGGATATGAGGATTACTTTTTCGGAAATGGAGTATGCCTTATAGAGTGGGCAGGTCTTATAAGCGAGATAATACCGGATGAGCACATCAGTGTCACCATAGAAAAAGATCTTGAAAAAGGATTTGACTATAGAAATATCACGATAGAAGAATAAGTGAAAAATGTATAAAATAATAAAAAAGAAGTGGAGATAGATTACAGAGATGAAGATATTAGGAATTGACAGTTCAGGGCTTGTGGCTTCGGCTGCTATTGCCGATGAGAAAAATATCATTGCGGAGTTTACCGTAAACAATAAACAGACACATTCGCAGACACTTCTTCCGATGATAGAAAAAGTTGTTGATATGTCAGGTATTGAACTTGAACAGATAGACGCCATAGCGATTGCAGCAGGTCCCGGTTCATTTACGGGACTCCGTATAGGTTCAGCAACGGCAAAGGGGATAGGACTTGCTCTTAAAAAACCGATAGTTTCAGTGCCTACATTGGAGGGACTTGCCTACAGGGTAAGTGTTTTTGACGGACTTATATGCCCTATAATGGATGCAAGACGAGGTCAGGTCTACACGGGTATCTATAAAGCGGATGGTGACGGACTTACCTGTCTGTCAGAGCAGAAAGCCGTTGATATACATGATATTTTAAAAGAACTTGAAGAATATGATGAAAAGGTCATATTTTTAGGTGACGGTGTAGAGGTTCACAGGGAGACAATAGAAAATGAGTTAAAAAATGAGTTTGTTTTTGCACCGGTACATCTTTCAAAACAGAGTGCGGCAGCAGTAGCAGTTCTTGGCAGCATATATTTTGAGCAGGGAAAGGCAGAAAGTGCAGACGAGCACAAACCTATTTATCTTAGAAAGTCACAGGCTGAGAGAGAAAGAGAAGAAAGGTTAAAAAATCAGGGTTAAAATTGAGAGATTGTTTTAATATAGATGAAATGTCTGTTAAAGATATTGATGAGACGGTTCATTTAGAAGAGATTATTTTTTCTCATCCGTGGAGTAAAAAAAGCATAGAGAGTACATTGTTGTCATCAGATAATATCTGCCTTGTGGTATATGACAGCGAAAAAAACATACAGGCAGGTTATTGTATTTTTACGACATCATTCGAGGATGCCGACCTTTGCAGGATAGCAGTCCTTAATGACTACAGAAGAAATCATCTTGCAGACAGAATGTTAAAAAAGGCATTTGAAAAACTTGAAACAAATGGAGTTAAGAGAGTTCTTCTTGAAGTCAGAGAGGGCAATAATGCCGCAATAACTCTTTATAAAAAATATGGATTTGAACAGATAGGTAAAAGAAAAAATTATTATAGTGAACCGGCAGAAGACGGTCTGGTGTTTGAGGCTACGCTGCCTGCCAGCTATTACCACTGTACATTATAAAATTCCTGGCGTATTATAAATGCAGATATAGTGATACAAATAACGCATCAGATGAAATGTCAGGAGGAAACATGAAGGATATATATTGTAATGTATGTGGAAAAAAATTATTTGTAGAAAAAGGAATATTAAAAGAGGACGCATTTGAAGCGAAAAAACAGTGGGGATATTTTTCAAAAAAAGATGGTATGCTCCACTCGTTTGTCATATGTGAAAAATGTTATGATGATATGATTGAGAAATTTGTGATACCGCCTGAGATTACGGAGGTTCATGAATTGTAAAGTGATAAGACGGTTCATTCTCAAAAAGAAATTGATTTTTTATAAAAATCATTGCAAATAATTGTATCGTTATATAAAAGTTCTCTGGAATGTGAGGAAAAATGTTAGATTTATGTTTACTTGGGACAAGCGGGATGATGCCGCTGCCGGGAAGATGGCTTACGGCACTCATGGTGAGATTTTCAGGGAGCAGTCTTTTGATAGACTGCGGAGAGGGAACGCAGATAGCCATGAAAGAGATGGGATGGAGTGCAAATCCCATCGATACGATATGTTTTACACATTATCATGGGGATCATATAAGCGGGCTGCCGGGTCTTCTGCTGTCTATGGGAAATTCAGACAGAAAGGAGCCGGTAACGCTTATTGGTCCAAAAGGTCTTGAAAAAGTTGTAAATTCTTTGAGGATAATAGCTCCGGGACTTCCGTTTAAATTGAATTTTATTGAACTTTCTGAGGACTGCCAGACGATAGAGATAAACGGGTACCATCTTACAGCATTTAAAGTAAACCATAATGTAACGTGTTATGGATATACGATAGATATAAAAAGAGGTGGAAGATTTTTCCCTGAGCTTGCAAAAGAAAATGAGGTTCCGATGAAATTGTGGAGCAGACTTCAAAAAGGTGAGATTATAGAGTTTGAGGGAAAGGTCTATACACCGGATATGGTTATAGGTCCTGAGCGAAAAGGAATAAAAGTTACATATTGCACTGATACAAGACCGGTGAAAAGTCTTGTGGAAAATGCAAAAGAAGCAGACCTTCTCATATGTGAGGGAATGTATGGCGAGAGTGACAAAAAACAAAAAGCAGTAGAGAAAAAGCACATGATGTTTAGCGAAGCGGCAAAAGTGGCGAGAGAAGCAAATGTTAATGAGATGTGGCTTACACATTACAGTCCTTCACTGATACATCCGGAAAATTATATGGGACCGGTAAGAAAGATATTTAAAAATTCTTATCCGGGAAAGGACGGAAAGAGTGTTACACTGTCATACCCCGAAGATGAATAAAACAAAAGTTATTCAAAATGTGCAAAATGTAAAATTCTCAAAAATTAATGTAATTATCTAAATAATCCGAATATATTATATATAAAGTGCATAAGTGTGCAAGAATTATAATACAAATGGCAAGATAACAAAATACATCAGCACATTGTATAAAAAGGTGCGGAAAAGAGGGAGAATATGGATAAAAATAAAAAAAAGATTACGAGTGCATTTTTTATTATGCTTATTATCGTTGTGTTAGCTGTTACCGGATATTATGTGATAAACAAAAAGATAACACAGGATGCGGCAGATGAAGTAAAACTTCCAAATACAGAGTACGGAAAGCTGCTCGCAAAGGATCTTGATACTGCTTATCCAAAAACACCGACAGAGGTTGTAAAATTGTACTGGCGTTTTAATCAATGTATGTATAATGAGGATGATTTAAGTAACAGTGAATTTGAGGGACTTTTAAAACAGCTTAGAAGGCTCTATGATGATGAATTTTTAAGTCATTCAGACAATTCATGGGATAAAATGCTTAAAAATTTTAAATTAGATAAAAAGAAATATAAGAGCAACAAACAAAAGATTTCCTCATATATAGTACAGGACAATGATGATGTAAAGTTTGGAGAGGAAAAAGGAAAAGAGTGTGCCATACTTTACACGAATACACTTGTAAAAAAAGGGTCGGACAGAGTAAGACTTTATGAGAAATTTATGTGTCGTAAGGATTCATCAGGAAATTGGAAAATATTAGGATGGAGTAATGCGGCAAAGGAAGGAAAAAAATATTTTGACAATTCGGAGGAATAAATGAAAGACGATATATTGATATTAGGAATAGAAAGTTCCTGTGATGAAACTGCAGCAGCAGTGGTTAAAAACGGCAGAGAGGTTCTTTCAAATGTGATTTCTTCTCAGATAGCGATACATACTCTGTATGGCGGTGTTGTACCGGAAATTGCATCGAGAAAGCATATTGAAAAGATAAATCAGGTTATAGAGCAGGCACTTGAGGATGCAAATGTAACACTTGATGATATAGATGCCATAAGTGTTACATATGGTCCGGGACTTGTCGGAGCTCTGCTTGTCGGTGTCGGTGCAGCGAAAGCTATCGCATATGCGGCAAAGAAACCACTTGTCGGTGTTCATCATATAGAGGGACATATAGCAGCAAACTACATAGAACACAAAGACTTAGAGCCGCCATTTCTTTGTCTTGTGGTATCAGGAGGACATACACATCTTGTGCGTGTACTCGAATATGGTAAATTTGAGATAATCGGATGCACACATGATGATGCAGCAGGGGAAGCCTTTGATAAAGTCGCAAGGGCGATAGGTCTTGGTTATCCGGGTGGTCCTAAGATAGATAAACTTGCAAAAGAGGGAAATCCTCATGCAATAGAATTTCCGAGAGCAAAGATAGATGGAAGTAAATATGATTTCAGCTTTTCGGGAGTAAAGTCAGCCGTTTTAAATTATCTTAACGGATGTGAGATGAAAAACATAGAAGTAAACAGAGCAGATGTGGCAGCGTCTTTCCAACAGGCAGTGGTTGATGTGCTTGTTGAGAGAGCGATAGATGCAGCAAAGCGTCTCGGAGAGGATAAGATAGCCGTCGCGGGAGGAGTTGCATCAAACTCAGCACTAAGAGCAGCAATGAAAAGTGGATGTGAAAAAAATAACATTACATTATATTATCCGTCGCCGGTATTCTGTACTGACAATGCGGCTATGATAGCGGTGCAGGGCTATTATGAATATATGGCAGGTACAAGAAGTGGTCTTGACTTAAATGCCGTTCCAAATTTAAAGATTGGTGAGAGATGATATGATTCTCTTTTTATGGCTGAACTGTTACATTTTATATGACTTTCTGGCAGTTCATATCTTGACAGCTTAATGCAAAAAGTATAAAATTATATTGTTGTGGTATGTAATATGGATAAGATTTTTTTGATTATATGTATATTATTTACAACACAATGAATATTTATAAGGAGGGCTCCTGTTCGATGGAAGTGGTTATTATAATAATAGCCATTGTGCTTCTATTGGTTGGGATTATCGTTACAGCGCTTATTACAAAAAATGTCGCTATTGAACAATATAAAAAGAGCGAAGAAGTAAAAGTTGGCAATGCGGAAGAAAAAGCACGCGGAATCATAGATGATGCTTTGAAAACTGCTGAGACTAAAAAGCGTGAAGCACTTCTTGAAGCAAAGGAAGAAGCGATCAAGACGAAAAATGAGATTGAGCGTGAATCCAAAGAGAGAAGAGCAGAATTGCAACGATATGAAAAACGCGTATTATCGAAGGAGGAAACTCTGGATAAGAAGTCAGATGCACTTGAAAAGAAAGAAAATAAGCTGAATGCAAAAAATGCTGACCTTGACAGGCAGAAAAAAGAGCTTGAAGAAATCAAGGCAAGTCATTTGCAGGAACTTGAAAAAATTTCGGGACTGACTACTGAACAAGCTAAGGAATATCTGTTAAAATCTGTTGAAGAAGATGTGAAACATGAGACTGCCGTTCTTGTTAAAGAACTTAACAAGAAGGCAAAGGAAGAAGCTGACAAAAAAGCAAAAGATTATGTGGTTACAGCTATACAGAGATGTGCCGCAGACCATGTTGCAGAGACGACTATATCAGTCGTACAGCTTCCTAATGATGAAATGAAAGGCAGGATAATAGGTCGAGAGGGAAGAAATATCCGTACTATCGAAACTCTTACCGGAGTAAATCTTATTATAGATGATACACCGGAAGCAGTAGTATTATCAGGCTTTGATGGTGCAAGGAGAGAAGTAGCAAGAATTGCACTTGAAAAACTTATTGTTGATGGAAGAATACATCCGGCACGCATTGAGGAGATGGTCGAAAAGGCTAAGAAAGAAGTCGAATCAATGATGCGTGAAGAAGGTGAAGCAGCTACATTAGAAGTTGGAGTGCATGGTATTCATCCTGAACTTATCCGTCTTTTAGGAAAGATGAAATTCAGGACAAGTTATGGACAGAATGCACTTAATCATTCGATAGAGGTTGCTCATCTGGCAGGGCTTCTTGCAGGCGAGATTGGTGTGGATGTCCGTACAGCAAAGAGAGCAGGTTTATTACATGATATTGGAAAGAGTGTTGACCAGGAGATGGAGGGTACTCATGTTCAGATAGGTGCAGATCTTTGTCGCAAGTATAAAGAATCTCAGGTTGTAATAAATGCAGTTGAGGCACATCATGGTGATGTTGAGCCTGAAACTCTAATTGCGTGTATCGTACAGGCCGCAGATACTATTTCAGCAGCTCGTCCGGGTGCAAGAAGAGAGACATTAGAAACATATACAAACAGATTGAAACAGTTAGAAGATATTTCAAACAGCTTTAAGGGTGTTGAAAAATCATTTGCAATCCAGGCAGGCAGGGAAGTACGTGTTATGGTTGTACCTGACAAGATCAGTGATGACGATATGGTATTGCTTGCAAGAGACATTTCAAAGCAGATTGAGGAAGAATTAAAATATCCGGGTCAGATTAAGGTTAATGTAATCAGAGAATCCAGAGTTACAGATTATGCTAAATAGACACAGTGGACTGTAAAATTAAGGAATCGTCTTATGGACGGTTCCTTTTTCAAGCTAACACAAAACGGAGACAGAATGGTAATAATTAAAAAAGAAAAATTTACTTCGGAGAAATCTGTTCTGTATGTAAAGAATAAACAGACAGAAGAAAAAAAAGTTGTATCTGAGGGTACTGATACAGATGTTTTAAATAATGATATAAATTTGGAAGTTGGAATAGCTGTCGATATTGGAACGACGAGTATCGCAATAGGAATATTTGACATAAAGAGCGGGTCACTTATAGGAAATCAGACACGGACGAATTGTCAGACAATGTACGGCAGTGATGTTATGATGAGGATAATGCATTGCATAAACGGAAAAGAGCAGTTGTTACATGATATTCTCATAGAGCAGATAGAGGATATAATAGGGAGTATCTTAGATAACAACATTAGCGGACATAAAAGCAATATACAGTCTAAGATAAGCAGCAAGATTGTAAGTAAGGAAAGTGATAAAATACCGGATATTGTGATTAAGAAAATGGTTGTTGTGGGAAATACAACAATGTGCCACATATATTTAAATAAGGATGTGACAGGTCTTAAGGGGGCCCCATTTAGCGTTGCATATGAGGGAGTGTACAGGACTAATTCATACGATATAGGTTTTAAGATATATGATATTGATGAGGTTATCGTGCTTCCTAATATTATGGCTCATGTCGGTGCAGATGCGGCAGCAGTGCTTTGCAAAGAAAAAATGTATAAAACGGGTATAAATGAAATTGCGATAGATATAGGTACAAATGCCGAGATTTTGTTAAATTGTTCAGGAAAAGTATTTGTAACTTCGACAGCGGCCGGTCCGGCATTTGAGGGGAAAGGCATCCATTCAGGTATGCGTGCAGCACCGGGAGCAATAAATTCAGTGAAGATAAGCAGGGTAAACGGAAATATCATACTTGGTATGCTTGATGATGGAAAAGTAGAAAATCCGAGAGGACTATGTGGTTCGGGGCTCATAGACGCAATTTCAGAGCTTATGAAAGCAAGACTTCTTAAAAAAGACGGATATTTGTTGACAAGAGAGGAAGCCTTAAGGCAGAATGTTAATATAAATCTTTGTGAACATTTAAAAAGTGATGATAAGGATGGAAACTGTTTCATATTATCAAAAGAAAATAATATAGTCATAACACAGAAAGACATACGAAATGTCCAGCTTGCTAAGGGTGCGATACAGGCAGGCTGCGAGATACTGCTTGAAAAGGCAGGTATCGGGTTAAATGATATAAACAGCATAAAGATAGCAGGCGTGTTCGGAAAATATATCCATGTATCGCAGGCAATGAACTTCGGACTTTTTCCAAAATATCCTGAAAAGCTTGAGAATGTTGGAAATGCGGCAGGAGATGGAGCAGCAATGGCACTGTTTGAGGATGGATTTATTGATGAGATGGAAAAACAGGTTAAAAAAGTTCATCATGTTGAGCTTGCCGGTGAAAAAGAATTTCAGAAAAAATTTATGAATGCAATGGAATTAAAAGAGTGGTATTATAATTAGTGAAACAAATATTACTAAGAAAGATAGTGGGGCAAAAGCTATTTTGTCCTTGTATCGCATGAATTATAAAATAGATAAAGAAAGGCAGCATATTGCAAAAGTGCTGTGGGAAATGGAGGGCAAACATGAGATTAGGATTTATTGGTGCAGGAAACATGGCACAGGCTATGATAGGAGGAATACTTGCAAAGGAAATTGTAAAAAAAGAGGATATTATTGCGTCAGCCGCTACACAAAAGACTATCGATAAAGTTGCCAAAGAATTTGGAATAAATGTAACACTTGATAATAGAGAGGTTGCAAAAGCGGATATAGTATTTCTTGCCGTAAAACCGTTTTATTATGAGGAAGTCATAGACGGGATAAAAGATGTTGTAGATGAAAAACAGCTTATAATAAGCGTTGCGGCAGGAAAAAGTGTTGAATGGGTTGAAAACGCATTTGGCGGAAAGAAAAAAATAGTCAGGATAATGCCTAATACTCCGGCACTTGTCGGAGAAGCGGTGACGGCTATATGCCCAAATGCGAACATAACAGATGATGAGAAACAGGAAATAGTAGAACTTATAGCTTCATTCGGGCTTGCCCAGATAGTGAGTGAAAAGATAATGGATGCGGTTATTGCCGTAAGCGGAAGTTCACCGGCATATGTATTTATGTTTATCGAAGCAATGGCAGATGCGGCGGTAGCAGAAGGGATGCCAAGAGTACAGGCATATCAGTTTGCGGCACAGTCTGTACTTGGCAGTGCGAAGATGGTACTCGAGACAGGAAAGCATCCCGGAGAGCTTAAGGATATGGTATGTTCACCGTCAGGGACGACGATAGAAGCAGTAAAAGTTTTGGAAGAAAAAGGTTTTAGAAGCAGCATTATCGAAGCAATGAGTGCCTGTGCCGACAAGTCTAGAAATATGTGATTGCGTCATAGATATAAAGTTTGAGCATATGATTTATCTATAGGTATGTCAGGAGACGGACTTCAGTGGATAAATTAAAAAATAGAAATATCAGGTTCAGATATAAAAAAGAAATTTTTGCGGTAGTTTTATGTATCATATTGTGCGTAAGTCTGCATTATATATGCACATGGGAATGTGTAATGAAAACAGAGTGCAGATTTATGGCACAATTTGAGAATAATAAGAGCAGAAAAGTGGCAGCTGACATTATAAAGGAATGTAGTGTTTTTCCAGCGGCAAAGAATGAGAATGTCAATAGAGAAGATAAAGTGAATTGTTATTATGAAAACGGATATGGTGACGGCAGAAGCTTTGGCGGAAAAAGAAAACACGAAGGCATAGATATAATGTCCTCAGTAGACAAAAAATGTTTGTTTAAGATAAGGTCTGTTTCAGATGGGACCGTAGAGAAAAAGGGCTGGCTTAAACTTGGAGGTTACAGGCTGGGAATAAGAAGTGACAGTGGGATATATTATTATTATGCACATCTTGCTTCGTATGCAGATAACATAAAATGCGGGGACAGGGTGAAAGCCGGTCAATTTATAGGATATATGGGAAATACAGGATATGGAGATGAGGGGACAAGTGGAAAATTTCCGGTGCATCTTCATTTTGGAATATATATAAAGGATGGAATAGGAGAAAGCAGCATAAATCCGTTTTATCTGTTAAAAAAACTAGAGAAATGCCGGTGATAATAGTGTGAAAAGTCATATACAAAATATTATTCACACATGGGATTTTTATCTGTGCACACTGGATATAAATCTTATTTGTGAAATATATTTCACATTATGCACAAAAAATGTGTGCAGAAATGGAGATTAAGATGGAAATACAGCTTTGGAAAGAAATATTAGAGCCATATGGTCAGGCAGTGGATGAGCTTGTGGTAAAGTTTAATCATATAAAGAGAGAATATCAGAATGGAAGGATGTATTCACCGATAGAGTCGGTTTCAGGACGAGTAAAAAGCATATCGAGTATTATGGAAAAAGCTCAGAGAAAGAATGTTAAGATAGAAGAAATCGAGGAGAAGATAGAGGATATAGCGGGAATCAGGATAATATGCCAGTTTGTCGAAGATATAAATACAGTTGTAAAAATAATAAAAAAGCGTGGTGACCTTGAGGTCAAACAGGAAAAGGATTATATCACAAACAGTAAACCGAGCGGTTACAGGAGTTATCATGTTATCGCATATTATACGGTTCAGACTATATACGGTCCTAAAAAGCTTGAAGTGGAAATTCAGATAAGAACGCTTGCGATGAATTTCTGGTCTACAATAGAACATTCACTCCAATACAAATATAAAGAACATATGCCACAGGAATTAAGGAAAAGACTTTTAAGCGCGGCAAATGCAGTTGAGGTTCTTGATAATGAGATGGCTTCTGTTCGTGAGGAGATAATGGATGCACAAAATCACAACAGACAGAAAGCAAATATTATAGCGGACATAGTCAGAAGTATAGAAGAACTTTATTATGTCGCAAATAAGAGAGAAGTCGAAAAAATTCAGGATGAATTTTATAAGATATATAAACAAAATGACATGACAATGTTGAAGCGTTTCAACAAGCAGCTTGATATAATAGCAGAGACATACAGGGCACAGAGCCTTGAAATTTTAGGGAAAGGATATTAAAAGATGAAGATTTCAAGAGGTGAACTTGGATATTTAGAGTACAAAAAAAAGAAAGCGGTTTTGGGAACGGTGGCAATGGCAGTTATCGGTCTTGCTATATTTATAATAGGATTGTTTTTAAATAAAATGTCAAATAAAAACATATTTACGGTCGTTGCTGTACTTTTTGCACTTCCGGCTGCAAAATTTCTTGTAGCTTATATAGTTGCATTTCCGTATCACACTGTCGGAAAAGAGAGATTTGATAAGATAAAAGCTCATGTTACAGAGGGGATGACACTATACACAGACCTTGTCATAACATCATCCGAAAAGGTTATGAGTCTTGACTTTGTGGTTGTTGGAAATAAGCAGGTAATAGGTATTACAAGTGACAAAAAAGTTGATATTTCCTATATAAGAAAATATCTCACGGACGGTGTTGCAAACTGGGGCGATGATTACAAAGTCAAGATAGTTGAGAGCGAGAAATTGTTCATAAATGAGCTTGATAATGTCAAGAGTGTTGATGTGGATGAGGAACAGGAAGATAATGTGAAGTCTTATATTGTTTCACTTATTGTGTAAAAGAGAGGAAAGAAATATGAGAGAGATTAGCATCACTTCGGTTGATGAGGGACAAAGACTTGATAAGTATCTTGCAAAGTTTATGCCGGAGGCTCCTAAAAGTTTTTTTTACAAGATGATGCGAAAGAAGAATATTGTGTTAAACGGGAAGAAAGCGGCAGGTATGGAGAAACTTGCAGCAGGTGATGTTGTGAAACTTTTTCTTGCGGATGATACGATTGATAAATTCAGGGGCATTGCCGGTGCAGAAAAACAGTATATATCAAAGGCTGATACTACATCAAAGAAGCAGAGAGTTAAGCTTGATATTATCTTTGAGGATGAGGATATTCTTGTTGTAAATAAGCCTGTTGATATGCTGTCACAGAAAGCAGATAAGAATGATATTTCACTTGTAGAGCACATCACATGGTATCTTGAAAGTCAGAAAGACAATGAAGATAAGGCATTTCAGGGTTTTAAGCCTGGAATTTGCAATCGCCTTGACAGAAATACGAGCGGTCTTATCGTTGCGGGAAAATCAATAAAAGGTCTTCAGAGCATGAACGAACTTTTCAGGGAGAGAAAACTTAAAAAGTATTATCTCTGTATCGTAAAAGGAAAAATTACCAAGTTTAAGCGTATTGACGGTTATCTCACAAAAAATGAAAATCACAATACGGTTACTATCTCAGATAAAATGTCAGAGGGGGCACACCGCATTATAACAGAGTATGAGCCTCTAGGACAAGGTATGTTTCAGGATGGATATTACACATTGCTTAAAGTTCATCTTGTGACCGGAAAGTCGCATCAGATACGAGCACATTTAAAGAGCATAGGTCATCCTATTATTGGAGACTCAAAATATGGCTACAAGGATGTTTACAAGATTTTTAGAAAAGAGTTTGGACTTAGACACCAGCTTTTGCACGCATGGAGACTAAAACTTGGAAATGATGAAAAAGTACCTAAAAAATACAGGGATAAGGTTTTTGAAGCGGCACTGCCTGATGAATTTTTGAATATTCTTAAAGGTATCGGGATAGACAACAGGGATTTTTGCAAGTAAAAAGGTAAGGTATTTAAGAAAGGAAATATAAATGGGATCGTGGAATTCGAGAGGACTCAGAGGTTCTATGCTGGAGGAGGCGGTAAATTTCACAAATGAAAAGTACAGTCAGGAAAATCTTGCACTTGTGCAGAAAATACCGACTCCGATAACACCGATAGAGATAGACAAGCAGAGCCGCCATATCACACTTGCATATTTTGAGCAGAAAAGTACAGTCGATTATATAGGTGCTGTTCAGGGCATACCGGTGTGTTTTGATGCGAAAGAGTGCAGGACAAAAACATTTCCGCTTCAAAATATACATAGTCATCAGATGGAATTTATGGCTAAGTTTGAAAAGCAGGATGGAGTTGCTTTTTTTCTTGTTATGTTTACAGGTGAGAACAGGTGCTTTTATGTGCCGTATCGTGATATGAAAGTATTTTGGGACAGAGCAGGGAATGGTGGCAGAAAGAGTTTTAAAATGGAAGAACTTAGAGAAGAATATGAGATAGAGATTACAAATCAGGTGTATATTCATTATCTCACACAGATAAATATGGATCTTGCAAAGAGGGAGGAATAGTATTAAAAATGAGTAAAGATATGAAAGAGGGACTGATTTCTCAGGGAGTAGATTATAATACGGCACTTGAGAGATTTATGGGAAAAGATGATTTGTATGAGAGATTTCTTGTAAAATTTCTTGACGATGAAAATTTCAGTAAACTTGGAGAAAATATTAAGGCGGGAAATGTTGGGGAGGCATTTAAATGTGCTCATACCTTAAAAGGCTTGTCAGGAAACTTAGGATTTGACAATTTATTGGAGGAAGATGTCCGGATTGTTGAGATTTTAAGAAGTGGTTCTTTGGACGGTGTTGAAGAATTATATGAGATACTTAGAGAAAAGTATCAAAAATTATGTGATACGATAAAAAAGTGTGAGTAGGATTTTGAAAATATCATATAATCAATATTAGATACACTGTTATAAATTAAATATATTATATATAAAAGCTGTATATCATTAGAAATATATGATATACAGCTTTTTGAGCCTATCAGGAAAATAGTAAAACAAGCCTGCGAATATATGCTTGGTATTTACGGAGGCAGAATTGTTTTGTTTATTATGACTTCATATCTGTTTAAAGATGAAGTACACGCTCTTTTATCTCCTGTGTTCTGCCCTGATTCCAGAATTGGGTGCCGATATATCCACAGGTTCGTCTTGCGACATTCATCTTATTCTGGTCGGTATTGCCGCAATTAGGGCATTGCCATATAAGTTTGCCGCTTTCATCTTCGACAATTTCTATCTGACCATTATAACCACAGCACTGGCAGTAATCACTTTTAGTGTTAAGTTCGGCATACATAATATTGTCGTAAATATATTTGACTACTTCAAGTACGGCATCAATGTTGTTTTCAAGGTTTGGAACTTCAACATAGCTTACTGCTCCACCCGGAGAGAGTTTTTGGAACCGGGCTTCAAATTTTAATTTATCAAAAGCGTTTATAGGTTCGGTTACATGAACATGGTAGCTGTTTGTGATATAATTTTTGTCAGTGACACCCTCAATTATGCCAAATCTTTTTTGTAAACATTTGGCAAATTTATATGTTGTCGATTCAAGCGGAGTTCCGTATATACTGAAATCAATATTTTCCTCAGCTTTCCATTTAGTGCAATAATCATTAAGTTTCTGCATGACTTCGAGTGCAAAAGGGGTTGCATCGGGCGAAGTGTGCGATTTTCCGGTCATATAGCGTACGCACTCGCAAAGTCCGGCATAGCCAAGCGATATTGTTGAATAGCCATTATATAAAAGTTTGTCTATTTTTTCGCCCTTTTTAAGTCTTGCTAAGGCACCGTTTTGCCAAAGGATAGGTGCAACATCTGATAGTGTGCCTTTGAGTCTGTTGTGGCGGTACATAAGTGCTTTCTTGCAAAGTTTCATGCGTTTATCAAATATCTGCCAGAATTTATCCATATCTTTTTCTGATGAACAGGCTATATCTACAAGATTTACGGTAACGACACCCTGATTGAACCTGCCGTAAAATTTAGGTTTACCATTCTCGTCATGATAGACCGTAAGGAAAGAGCGGCAGCCCATACACGGATAACAGTTGCCGTCTTTAAGGTCAAGCATGACTTTTTCAGAGATATAGTCGGGAACCATTCTTTTTGCGGTACATTTTGCGGCAAGTTTTGTCAGATACCAGTATTTTGAGCCCTCTGTGATATTATCTTCTTCAAGCACATAGAGAAGTTTTGGAAAAGCGGGTGTGATGTAGATGCCTTTTTCGTTTTTCACACCGAGGATACGCTGGTTCAATATCTCCTCTATGACCATTGCAAGGTCTGTCTTTGTTCTCTCGTCTTTTGCTTCATTGAGATACATAAATATAGTAACAAAAGGAGCCTGTCCATTTGTAGTCATAAGCGTGATAACCTGGTATTGTATCATCTGTACGCCACGCTTTATCTCGTCTTTAACTCTTATCTCGACAACTTTTTCAACCTGTTCATGAGTATAATTTATTCCTGCGGTCTCAAATTCAGCAGTTACCTGTTTAAAATATTTTTTGCGGCTCACATCGACAAACGGAGCGAGATGTGCAAGTGAAAAACTCTGACCGCCATACTGTGAACTTGCTATTTGTGCGATACTCTGTGTTGCAATATTGCACGCAGTGGCAAAACTTTTTGGTGTGTCTATCATAGTCTCGCTTATGACAGTGCCGTTCTGGAGCATATCCTCAAGGTTTACAAGGCAGCAGTTGTGCATATGCTGTGCAAAATAATCTGAGTCGTGAAAGTGGATTATTCCCTGTTCGTGTGCTCTGACAATATCCTCAGGAAGTAAAAATCTTTTAGTTATATCCTTGCTTACTTCACCAGCCATATAGTCACGCTGGACGCTGTTTACAGTAGGGTTTTTGTTGGAATTTTCCTGCATGACTTCCTCATTGTCACATTCGATAAGACTTAAGATCTGTTTGTCAGTTGAATTTGATTTTCTTACAAGTGCCCTGTTGTAGCGGTAGGTTATATACTTTCTGGCAAGGGCAAATGCACGCTTGTTCATTATCTGGTCTTCGACAAGATCCTGTATCTCTTCAACATTTAAGGCACGGTGCATTTCTTCGCATATACTTTCAACATTTGATGCTATTTCAGCTATCTGTTCTTCTGAAAGGCGTTCCATAGTCGGAACTTCTGTATTTGCTTTGCTTATTGCGGCGATTATCTTATCTGCATCAAACTCGTTTTCTGAACCGCTTCTTTTAATGATCTTCATAATATTCCTGCTTTCTTTAATGGATTTCATGTGCTCTGAATGTTACATGATGTAATACATATACCGGTGAAAATCAAACCGGCAGTCAGTCTTTATTATTTTTTTTGACTTTTGTATTTATATATCCAATCATCTCCTTTACTGATATTGATGATTTATTTTTAGGAATAAATCGCATAGTTGGGAATGCATCCACAATACGCCTGTTTCCCATGAAAAAGTGTTTGTTTTTTAACAGAGAACGGCTTTTTTCACGATAATCACTTAATTTTTCTTCAATAAGGCGTAGCTTAGGTTCTTCAATAACAGTTTCTTTTAAGGATGCAAGTTTTTCACGGATATTTTCTATTTTTTCACTTAGACCGATTTTTGCCAAGAGGTCATCTTTCAATGAGTTAAGCTGTAATTCCTGAAACTGCTGTTCAAGTTCCTGTCTGAATGTATAAAGTGTTTCCAACTGTTTTCTGAAATTAACAGTTTCAATAATTGTGTATGTCAGATCGGCAAGTGAAATCAAGATAAGAACTGCAAGTATTTTTAGCCCTGTTGCCTCGGGTATAAGACCGATAAGCCATATTGCAAACGGTTCAAGGACATCAAACAAAAATAAAGTCAGAAATCCCCAGAACATAGAGGGGATAATGGCAATCCTGCCGTTTAAATTGTAAGGGGCTTTTGAGTAATCCCACCATTTAGCATGAAAAAGTTTTTCAAGCACATAAGATGTGATGTATTCTATAACAGTAGCAATAAGCATACCGAGAGCGTAAAGCAGTGACGGGTGACTGGAAACAGGTCGTAAAAGTACATAAACAAGAGTAGCACCCGTACCGTATAAAGGAAGCATCGGACCGACGAGAAAGCCTCTGTTGACAGGCTTTCCGGTTCTTATCGAAACAAAAGTGCTCTCATAAACCCAGCCTAAAATGCTAAAAACATAGAAATTCATCAGAATAAAGTAAATGGAAAGCCCCAGTATCATAAATAACCTCCAAATATATTTTAGAAAAATACAATTTAAGACAGATTTTTCCTTAAAATCTTAATAAAAAGTTTTAATATAATGGTAGCTTTTTTGTGGGTGATAGTCAATACTTGACATTTGGTGATAAAGGTGTTATCGGGCAGGAAATTTCGTAGTAACAGTTCAGCCTTTCATTTTCGTATGTTAAAATGTAAAAAATATCTTGACATTAGTATTGAAAGTAAATATAATCAAATACATCTGGGGAGCTTAATGCTGAGAGGGATTTTATCCGACCCATATGACCTGATACAGTTAGTACTGTCGTAGGCAGATATTGTTTATGTGGATTACGGTTTGAAATTTTTAATATTTATATATAGATAGTTATAAATATTAAAGATTTAAAACTTCTGTTTAAATGGTTCACATATGTTTTAAATATTTTGCATGGTCACTCCGGAGACTGGTGTATTACATCAGTTATCCGGAGTTTTTTATGTATAGGGAAATGCTCATAACATAGCGTGATGCCAACAAGAATTGTTTCACAATTCTTGTTGCAAAACGCTGGTTTTGCCATGTTTTAGGTCAACAGAAAAATAATTACGCACAAAAGATGTGTGCAGAAATGAGGTAAAAATGGAATACGCTACACAGATGGATGCCGCTAGAAAAGGTATTTACACAAAGGAACTTCTTGCAGTTGCTGAGGATGAAAAGATTGATAAGGATGAGCTTATAAAGCTTGTTGCAAAGGGACAGGTTATTATTCCTGCCAATAAAAACCACAAGTGTTTAAAGCCGAGTGGAATAGGAACAAAACTTAGAACAAAGATAAATGTCAATCTCGGAACATCGAGAGACTGGACTGATCTTGACATGGAGATGGAAAAAGTTAAGAGTGCCGTTGATATGGGTGCAGAAGCTATTATGGATTTAAGTTCATGCGGCGATACACAGGTATTCAGACGCAAACTCACAAGTGAATGTCCTGCCGTTATCGGAACTGTTCCGATTTATGATGCCGTTGTTTATTATAAGAAAGCACTTAAGGATATTACTGCAAAAGAGTGGATTGATGTTGTAAGAATGCACGCTGAGGACGGTGTTGACTTTATGACTATTCATTGTGGAATAAACAAAGAGACAGCAAGAAAATTTAAGAGAAATAAAAGACTCATGAATATAGTTTCAAGAGGTGGCTCTATCATTTATGCATGGATGGAGATGACAGGAAATGAAAATCCGTTCTATGAGTATTATGATGAGGTACTCGATATATGCAGGCAGTATGATGTTACAATGAGTCTTGGTGATGCCTGCCGTCCGGGATGTCTTAAGGATGCCACTGATGCGGCACAGATAGAGGAACTTATAGCACTTTCTGAGCTTACAAACAGAGCATGGGAAAAAGATGTTCAGGTAATGATAGAGGGACCGGGACATATGCCGCTTAACCAGATTAAGGCAAATATGGAAGTACAGCAGGCAATGTGCAAGGGAGCACCATTCTATGTACTTGGACCGCTTGTTACTGATATAGCACCGGGATATGATCATATAACAGCAGCGATAGGTGGAGCGATAGCAGCTACATATGGGGCATCATTCTTATGCTATGTAACACCTGCTGAGCATCTTAGACTTCCTGATGTAAATGATGTAAAAGAGGGAATAATCGCATCAAAGATAGCGGCCCATGCTGCCGATATAGCAAAAGGAGTTCCGGGAGCAAGAGACTGGGATGACAATATGGGACAGGCAAGAAAAGAACTTGACTGGGAAAAGACATTTGAGTATTCGATAGACCCTGAAAAAGCAAGAAATTATCGTGCATCAGCAAAGCCTGAAAAGGAAGATACCTGCTCAATGTGCGGAAACTTCTGTGCAGTAAAGAACATGAATAAGATTCTTGACGGAGAAATTGTTTCTATATTTGATGAATGATTTTTTGGGATTGTGAAACTTAATCTAAGTTGTAATGATTATGAGGATATAACAGTTGTTATATCCTCATAATTTTATATGAGCAAGTAATGAAACAAATTGCGAATATCTGCTTTACTAAGATTACAAAAGTTTCGCTATTATATTATTTACATTTTTGTTATATTTTTATGCATATCAGGTGTTATAAATATCTCATCTGCTGTTTTTAAAATTTCGTCCCATTCATTTCTGGCGAAGTCATCATATATTGCGACTGTTTTGCAGCCTGCGGCTTTTGCCGAGCGTATTGAATATAGTGCATCTTCATATACGATTGCATCTTCGGGTTTAAAGCCTAGAGAAGCAGCTACATTTATAAAAGTTTCAGGAACAGTCTTATCTGTCTCAAAATCCTGACATGAAAAAAGTTTATCAAAATATTCCAGGATGTTAAGCCGTTTAAAGGCAGCCACGGCACATTGTACAGGTGATGCCGATAAAAGGATAATTGTCTCACCGGTTTCATGAAGTTTTTTCAAAAGTTCTGCCATATCCGGTTTTGCCGGTATTTCATTTTTATATTTATTAAAAGAAAAATCATAAATATCTTTGATTATATCGTCTATCGTTTTATCAAGTCCGAGTTCTATAAAATATTTTGCGGCATTTTCAAGTGTGTATGCCTCTATAAGTTTATTTACATCATCGTCATGTGGAATATCATATGAGTCAAGATAATCCGATGCTATGGTAGACCACATTGGCATTGAGTCGAGTATCGTACCGTCCATATCAAAAATATGCAGCTTATGAGTTGTGTTCATTGCTACCTCCGAAAATTTTTTTATTTAACTACATCTTTCATAATTGAAACAAGTTCTCTAGTGGCTTCGCCAGGGTCATCTGCTCCAAAAAGTGCGGAGATTACGGCAACTCCGTCAATATTGGTTCCCTTAAGTTTTCTGACATTCGAGTGGTCGATACCACCGATTGCGACAACTGGAATGGAAATGCTGCTGCATATTTCCCTAAGTGTGCTAAGTTCAAGTGGTTTGGTGTCTTTTTTTGTGCTTGTGTTAAAGACCGCTCCTGCACCGATATAGTCAGCACCGAGTTTTTCTGCTTTCTTTGCAAGTTCAACACTTGGTGCCGTCATACCTATTATCTTGTCATCACCGAGAAGTTTTCTTGCTTCAATATAATCCATATCTTTCTGACCGATATGCACACCGTCAACACCTGACTCGATAACGGCATAAATGTCATCGTCTATTACAACGGGAACATTATATTTTTTTGCAATCTCTTTAATAAGGACAGCCTCTTTTACAAGTTCATCATGTGGCATATTTTTCTCGCGTATTTGCAAAAAAGTGGCACCGTTTTTAAGAACTTCATCAACCTGCTGTTCAAGCGTTTTTTCACCTGTCCAATGTCTGTCTGTTATTGCATATACAAGCATACTTTCTTTATTTACTTTCATTTATTTATCCTCATTTCTTATTTAATGTACTCGCAGTATCTTCTCAAAACGAGTTGTTTCGGCTGTATTCCCGATAAACTGTTTCTATTTTCTCGTCGTACACACCGTGTACGCATACATACTTTGTATGTATTGCGAAAATGTCATTATATATCAAAAATCCATTTCAAAATTCTTCGTTCAGAAGATTCCGAGAGTACATTTTATCATTTTTAGCGAAGCCTGTTACATTCATAATGTTCATGGGTTTCGAGGCAGTTTAAAATCGTATCAAAATGCTGTTCGGGACTGCCTTCATCAAGAACAAGGTCGAGAGTGACTGCAATATTATTCAACATGGTATCGTTTAAATATTGCCTGAGACTAAGGAATATCAGCCGCTTGTCATGGTAGCTGTCGGCATCAAGAAATATCATAAAGCCTTTGGCAGCTATCTGTTTATCGGAAAGTCTGTCGGTTAATTTTCGCTCAACCTGTCCGGATAAAAGAATATCAGTCATTTCTTCATCTGATATGGAAATATCATCAGATATAAAATCGTCCTCACTTACCTGTGGTGCATCTGTGTTTGAAACGACATTTGGTGAAGATATTTTGATGTCATTTTCACTATTATGTAAAAATGTCGTGGTATTTTTTATATCGTTGTGCACAGATTTGATAGTTTCGGTTTTATTCTTATTATATGTGTTGATGTCAATATCAGGACTGTCATCAAAATTTATCTTTTCAAAACGGTAAGTCTGCCCGGCATCAGGATATTTTGAAGTGTCAAGTTTTTCGGTAAACATTGACAGTGGGCGTACCCAGACTTTAAAAGGAGGGTACATTGCCTGATAAACCACCATAAGACTTTCGTCTTCACTGTTTGTTGCAATGGTGCGTATCTGGTATATCTGTCCTTTAAAGTGTCTGTAGAAATCTCCTTCGTGTATATTTATATCTGTCATTTTAAACACGACCTTTCAAAATAATTAACTATAGAATGTAATTTTTATTTTATCACAAAATTCATGTCAGGTGAAACGAAAAATAAATTAAAAAAAATCCATATTTTGTGAATGTTTTTGAAATCTTATGAAAAATCATTAAATCACAATTTTTGTTATAAGAAGTGCACAGAAAACTTAGGAATGATTTGTGAAAATATTACATAGAAATGTATTTGCAAAAACAATATAATACATTACACTTATAGCATTGCTGAAAAAAATGATTGACAAGTATTGAAAAACAATATAATATAGATGTTAGGAACATCTGTTCGTAAAAGGAGGATTAGAAGATGGCAAAACCAAATATTGATGAAAATAAGTTAAAAGCGTTAGAGTCAGCTATGGCACAGATAGAGAGAAACTACGGAAAGGGTGCGGTCATGAAGCTCGGAGACAATGCACATCTTAATGTGGAAACTGTACCGTCAGGTTCCCTTTCACTTGACATAGCTCTTGGAGTAGGCGGTGTTCCAAAGGGCAGAGTAGTTGAGGTATATGGACCTGAGTCAGGTGGTAAGACTACGGTTGCACTTCATATGGTCGCAGAAGTACAAAAAAGAGGCGGTATAGCAGGATTTATAGATGCAGAGCACGCACTTGACCCGGTATATGCAAAAAAGATAGGTGTCGATATTGACAATTTATATATATCACAGCCTGATACAGGTGAGCAGGCTCTTGAGATTACGGAGACTATGGTTCGTTCGGGTGCGATAGACATAGTTATTGTGGATTCAGTTGCGGCACTTGTTCCAAAGGCTGAGATAGAGGGAGATATGGGAGACAGTCATGTAGGTCTTCAGGCAAGACTTATGTCACAGGCACTTAGAAAACTTACGGCTATCATAGGAAAGACGAGTTGTACGGTTATATTTATAAACCAGCTTCGTGAAAAAGTAGGTGTAATGTTTGGAAATCCTGAGACTACTACAGGTGGCCGTGCACTTAAGTATTATTCATCGATCAGGCTTGAGGTAAGGCGCGGTGAACAGATAAAGAAAGATGGTGAAGCCATCGGAAACCGTACACGCATAAAAGTTGTTAAAAATAAAGTTGCACCTCCATTCCGTGAGGCAGAAGTTGACATTATCTACGGTGAGGGTATATCAAGAGAGGGTGATATACTTGACCTTGCTGCAAAAGAAGACATAGTAAACAAGAGTGGTGCGTGGTATGCATACGGCGGCAGCAAGATAGGTCAGGGCAGGGAAAATGCCAAGACATACCTTAAAGAACATCCTGATGTTATGGCAGAGATAGAAGAAAAGGTAAGAGAAAAATTCTCAAAAGAAACCAAGACAGAGGATGAGGAAAGTGTATTTGCTGATGAGCAGGCAGATGTTACGGCAGAAGCAGATAATAATGCCGGTGAGACAGAAGCTTAGGATATATCATGGCGATGATAGAAGATAATAAAGACAACAGACAAAAAAGTGATGAGATATTAAAGGCTAAAAAAAGAGCAATGCTTATATTACAGCATAATGACAGGACAGAGTGGGAGCTTACTGACAAACTTAATAAGGCAGGTTTTTCAGAAGAAGCCGTGGAAAGTGCGGTTGAGTATGTCAGAAGTTTTCATTATATAGATGATGAGCGTTATGCGAAAAGATTTGTTGAGATATATCATGAGAGCCGAAGTATAAAGAGAATGAAACAGGATCTTTATAAAAGGCATATAGCAGACGAGTATATAGAGCTTGCACTTGAAAATATAGATTATGATGACAGTACGGCACTTAGAAGACAGATAGAAAAACTCGGCATAGATGCAGATATGCTCGCTTCATTATCATATGAAGAAAGTCAAAAGATTATTGCAAAGCTTTACCGCAAAGGATTTTCATTATGCAGCATAAAAGATGTTTTATCTGAGCTGAAAGAAGAAATATAGTAGTTCCGTCTTGAATTTCATATATTTATAAATTAGCAAACAAGCTAATTGTATTGCAAATTATCTTTTTATGGCTGAACTGTTACAAAAAAACAGATAAAAAATCCCAAAAAACACTTGACAAGCGCATACTTGCTTATTATACTAAGTGAGTGTGCGTTTTTTGCATACATGAACTTTTTAACTATAAACATAGGAGGTGAAATTAATGCCAACATTTAACCAGTTAGTAAGAAAAGGAAGAAAGGCCTCAACAAAGAAGTCTAATTCTCCTGCACTTCAGTACACTTACAATTCTTTGAACAAGAAAACAGTAGCACAGAGCTCTCCACAGAAGAGAGGTGTTTGTACTGCAGTTCGTACTGCTACACCTAAGAAACCTAACTCAGCTCTTAGAAAAACAGCCAGAGTTCGTCTCTCAAACGGTATCGAAGTAACTAGCTACATTCCGGGTGAAGGACATAACCTTCAGGAGCATAGCGTAGTTCTTATCCGTGGTGGTAGAGTAAAGGATTTACCTGGTACAAGATACCATATCGTTCGTGGTACACTTGATACAGCAGGTGTTGCAAACAGAAAGCAGGGTCGTTCTAAGTATGGAGCAAAGAGACCTAAGAAGTAAGATTCACTAATTTGGAGAAGTGCCGGATTAATTTCACATAATTAACCTGGTGCGGACACTTAAAAATTGTGAGTACCGATGAATTAATGATAGTGATACGAGAATGCAGTGTCGGCTGTTAGTATCGCTAAATAATGTTAAGGAGGGAAGTAACGTGCCACGTAAAGGACATATACAGAAAAGAGACGTGTTAGCAGATCCAGTTTACAAGAACAAGGTTGTTACTAAGCTTGTAAACAACATCATGTTAGATGGTAAAAAGGGTGTTGCTCAGAAAATCGTTTATGGTGCATTTGATGAAGTTGCAGAGAAGTCTGGTAAGGACGCTATTGAAGTATTCGAGGAGGCTATGAACAATATCATGCCACAGCTCGAAGTTAAAGCTAGACGTATCGGTGGTGCAACATATCAGGTGCCTATCGAAGTTAGACCTGACAGAAGACAGGCTTTAGCTCTTCGTTGGCTTACACTCTACTCTCGTAAGAGAAGTGAGAAAACAATGAAAGAAAGACTTGCTAACGAGATTTTAGATGCTTCTAACAATACAGGCGCATCTGTAAAGAAGAAAGAAGACATGCATAAGATGGCTGAAGCTAATAAGGCTTTTGCACATTATCGTTGGTAAGGAGGTAAAGAGTCTTGGCTGGAAGAGAATATCCACTTGATAGAACTAGAAATATCGGTATCATGGCTCATATCGATGCCGGTAAGACTACATTAACAGAGCGTATCTTATATTACACAGGTGTAAACTATAAGATCGGTGAGACACATGACGGTGCCTCAACAATGGACTGGATGGAGCAGGAAAAAGAAAGAGGTATCACAATCACTTCTGCTGCTACAACATGCCATTGGACACTTGAAGATCATCATAAGAAGAAAAAAGGTGCTTTAGAGCATCGTATCAACATCATTGATACACCGGGTCACGTAGACTTCACAGTTGAGGTTGAGCGTTCACTCCGTGTACTTGATGGTGCTGTAGGTGTATTTGATGCTAAGGCTGGTGTTGAGCCTCAGTCAGAGAATGTATGGCGTCAGGCTGACACATACAATGTACCTCGTATGGCATTCATCAACAAGATGGATAAAATGGGTGCTGATTTCTTCATGTCAGTACAGACAATCATTGATCGTCTTGGAAAAAATGCTATCCCTGTTCAGATTCCAATCGGTAAGGAAGACAGCTTTATCGGACTTATCGACCTTTTTGAAATGGATGCATATTACTATAAAAATGATGAGGGAACAGATATCGAGATTACAGATATTCCTGATGACCTCAAAGACCTCGCTGATGAGTGGCACAACAACCTTATCGAGAAAGTCTGTGAGTTAGATGATGACTTATTAGAGAAATATCTCGAAGGTGAAGAGCCAACTATCGATGAGTTAAAGAAAGCACTTCGTAAAGGAACAATCGCTTGTGAAGCAGTACCTGTATATTGTGGTTCTGCATATAAGAACAAGGGTGTTCAGAAGTTACTTGATGGCGTAGTTGAATTCATGCCTGCACCAACAGATATCCCTGATATCACAGGTACAGATGAAGAAGGAAACGAAGTAGTTCGTAAATCTTCTGATGACGAGCCATTCGCAGCACTTGCATTCAAGATTATGACTGATCCATTCGTTGGAAAGCTTGCATTCTTCCGTGTGTATTCAGGAACATTAAACTCAGGTTCATATGTTCTTAATGCAACAAAGCAGAAGAAAGAGCGTGTAGGTCGTATCGTGCAGATGCATGCTAACAGCCGTAGTGAAATCGACAAAGTTTACTCTGGTGATATCGCAGCGGCAGTAGGATTTAAGATTACAACAACAGGTGATACAATCTGTGATGAGCAGCATCCTGTTATTCTTGAATCTATGGAATTCCCTGAGCCTGTTATCGAGCTCGCTATTGAGCCTAAGACAAAGAATGACCAGGGTAAGATGGGTGAAGCTTTAGCAAAACTTGCTGAAGAAGATCCAACATTCAAAGCTCATACAGATCAGGAGACTGGTCAGACAATCATCGCAGGTATGGGTGAGCTTCATCTTGAAGTTATCGTAGACAGACTTCTTCGTGAGTTCAATGTAGAAGCTAATGTAGGTGCTCCACAGGTTGCTTACAAAGAGACATTTACAACTGCTGTTGATATTGATAGCAAATATGCTAAGCAGTCAGGTGGACGTGGTCAGTACGGACATTGTAAAGTTAAGTTTGAGCCTATGGATCCTAACGGTGAAGAACCATTTAAGTTTGAGTCAACAGTAGTAGGTGGCGCTATTCCTAAGGAATACATCCCAGCCGTTGGTGAAGGTATCGAAGAAGCAGCTCAGGCTGGTATCCTCGGTGGATTCCCTGTACTCGGTGTTCATGCTACTGTATGGGATGGTTCATACCATGAAGTCGATTCATCAGAAATGGCATTCCATATCGCAGGTTCTATGGCATTCAAGGATGCTATGAAGAAAGGTAACGCAGTATTACTTGAGCCTATCATGAAGGTTGAAGTTACTATGCCTGAGGAATACATGGGTGATGTTATCGGAAGTCTTAACGCTAAGCGTGGACAGATTGAAGGAATGGATGACATCGGTGGTGGAAAGATAGTTAAAGCTTTCGTTCCACTTGCTGAAATGTTCGGATATTCTACAGAGCTTCGTTCTGCAACACAGGGACGTGGTAACTACTCAATGTTCTTTGAGAGATACCAGCAGTGTCCTAAGAATGTTCAGGACAAGGTTCTTGCAGGTAAGAATGCAGAATAATTCTTAACAGTTGAAGTCAGAATATAGTTGACAACAACATTATATATAAATTCTTATGGAAAAGATTTTTAAAAGGTGATTTTAAAAGTCTTTTCCATGTAAAAGTCATCAAAAAGACTTGAAAAATATATTGATTTGCAATATAATACTTTTTATAGTGTTATAATAACGCGAAAATCGAAAATGAAAATTAGTTAGGCAAAGCCTATGAATTTAAGGAGGACAATTAAAAATGGCTAAAGAAAAGTTTGAAAGAACTAAACCTCATTGTAACATTGGTACTATCGGTCACGTAGATCATGGTAAGACAACACTTACTGCTGCTATCACAAAGACACTTGCAGCTAGAGTTGCTGGTAACGCAGCAGTAGATTTCGAGAACATTGATAAGGCTCCAGAAGAGAGAGAAAGAGGTATCACAATCTCTACAGCTCATGTTGAGTATGAGACAGAAAAGAGACATTACGCTCATGTTGACTGCCCAGGTCATGCTGATTATGTAAAGAACATGATCACAGGTGCTGCTCAGATGGACGGTGCTATCCTTGTTGTTGCTGCTACTGACGGTGTTATGGCTCAGACAAAAGAGCATATCTTACTTTCTCGTCAGGTAAACGTTCCTTATATCGTAGTATTCCTTAACAAGTGCGATATGGTTGACGATCCTGAACTTATCGAGTTAGTAGAGATGGAAGTAACAGAAGCTCTTGAAGAGTACGGATTTGAAGATTGTCCAATCATCAAAGGTTCAGCTCTTAAAGCTCTTGAAGATCCTAACAGCGAGTGGGGAGACAAGATTATGGAACTCATGGACACAGTTGATGAGTACATCCCTAACCCAGAGCGTGATACAGATAAGCCATTCCTTATGCCAGTAGAGGATGTATTCACAATCACAGGTCGTGGTACAGTTGCTACAGGTAGAGTAGAGCGTGGTACACTTCACCTCAACGACGAACTTGAAATCCTTGGTGTTAAGGAAGAAGTTGGTAAGACAGTTGTAACAGGTATCGAAATGTTCCGTAAGATGCTTGACGAAGCACAGGCTGGTGATAACATCGGTGCACTTCTTCGTGGTATCAACAGAGATCAGATCGTTCGTGGACAGGTTCTTGCTAAGCCAGGTACAGTAACTTGCCATAAGAAATTTACAGCTCAGGTTTATGTTCTTACAAAGGACGAAGGTGGACGTCATACTCCATTCTTCAACAACTATCGTCCACAGTTCTACTTCAGAACAACAGACGTAACAGGTGTTTGTGAGTTACCTGCAGGTACAGAAATGTGTATGCCTGGTGATAATGTAGAGATGACAATCGAGCTCATCCATCCAGTAGCTATGGAGCAGGGTCTTAACTTCGCTATCCGTGAAGGTGGACGTACAGTAGGTTCTGGAAAGGTTGCTACAATCGTAGAGTAATCTTATATTACAGCATCAAATTAGAGTTTTATATAGAGAACAGCCTTGTTGTGCGTTGCATGACAAGGCTGTTTTTTTAATAAAAAAGCTACTGAGGATAGCCAATCAGTATGATGTGGTATGTGTTGATACACTAGACAAAGTATGAAGTACAACAAAAAGCCCATAAAATAAGGCTTTTTGTTAATATAATATATATAATTGAATGAAAATGTCAATATATTTCTTAAGTTAAGATTATCCGAACTTTCGCATATTGCTCAGATCAGAAAAATCAATCATTTTGATTTCTTCGATGTCTCCGGTTGAACCCATTGGGCAAACGGCATAGTTTTGAGTCTCATTTCCTATAGTAAGCTTTACCACATAATGCCATATGGACCATGATGGAGAGCCAACCGGATAATCACCAAAGCAATAATGAATATCATCAAATTCACCTACTAATTCAGCGAACTCACCGAGAATTGCCGGTGATGTGCTAGAGTCCCAACGGTAAGTTACAAAAAATGGTTGAATAGGATCTGCTGCCAGAGAGACTACATCATTGTTATACCTGGTTAAATATTTAAAACGGCCTGGTTCTTTGAGGTAGGCACTTATAGCATCCATCTTTTCAAAAGGAGTCATATCAGCAGTTGTAGTTCTGTTAATAATGTCAATCATCCATGCGTTTTTTGCCTGTTCATAATCCAGAACATTTAATGTCACTGTATTTGCAACCGTATAACCTGATAATGAATATTCCCTGAATTCTACAGTGTAGGTTCCTGCTTCGGAAAAATGCATATATCCGATATAACCGCCTTTTACTTTATCAAATAAAGTAGTTTCTGAGTCATTGTCTTCTAAAGGAATATCTCTATAGAAACGAGATATTCCACTTCTGTATGCACTAATCCGAGAGTCATTTCCATTAAAAATCCAGGAAAAAGAGTTAGGATCCGGATTGTCTGTCTTTATAAAAAGAGGTTTGGAACAATCGGTGTAAATATCTGCCTTCTGTTTGTCAAGACCATAAATTTCATATGTATATTTAGCTGGTGTAGTTCCTTTTTTGTCGTATGTAGGCAGATCAGCTTTGCGGATTTCACTCCATGGTCCAACTATTTTTACATTGTTGTGGATGGTGTATGAACGAACTTTAATATAATAGCTGTAACCTGTATCTAAAGAAGAGAAACACACATTTCCTGCACCATCAACCACATTAACAGCTTGTGAAACCTGAATGCTATACTTAAATTGGTTGTTGTAGGATAGATAACCTTCATAACCAATATATGAATCAGATTGAGAAAGAGTTCCACGGCAGTGTACATCCATCCATCCATCCCCATAATCTATCGATTTAATCGTTGGGACCGGAAGAGCACTGTCAACAGTTTCAGATGTAGCTGTATAAGATGTCTGGGTATGTGGATCATCAAGTTTTTGAGTTACTGAAACTGTGGATGTTAATTTTTGTCCATAAATGTCTGTGATAGTGATCACACATTCTCCAGGTTCAAGTGTTTTTAACAAACAGCTGTTGCCATTAATAGATTCATCTGTAGAATATGCTACTGTTGGATTAGAAATATCAATATTTTTGATATTGTTGGATACCTGGATATTATAGGGATTCCCATTTTCCAATGTAACATTTTCGGCACCATATTTGAATGTTAATTTCGGAATCGGTACGGATGTGGGCGTAGGCGTTGCAACTTGGTGGGTGCTGTTTGTTGTGCAATGGCCTGTAGAAGACCATTTAGAATAGTATTTTTTTCCTTTAACGGTCATATAAGTGCGGATTTTCAGATAATATGTAGTTCTGGCACAGAGATCATTAAGAAAAATTGTGTTGTTTTTGTTACCTTTGACTGTTATAGTTTTTGCATTTTTTAGTTTGGAATTAGTGGCATAGCACAGCTGATAACCTCTGGTTTGGGTAGTTTGCCTTTTTATTATTACAGTTGCAGTTGATATTTTGGCATAGATATTCATTATCTGGGCTTTTGGTGGTAAAATGATAAACTGTTTTTGGGCAGTACCGGTATAAATGCCTTTTCCAATAATCTGAACCGTGTAAGTTCCTACTTTTTTGCAGCCTTTAGAGTAATTTATAATATAGTTTTTCTTTTCCTTTAAGACTTTTCTATTATAAGTTACTCTTATTTTAGGACGCTGTACCTTTTTATTATAGGTAAGCTTTATGGCTGATAATTTAATCCTGGTATTTTTTAAATTTATTTTTGTAGCAGCAGATACCTGGCTTGAACTGCAAAAAAGAAGCAGTAAAATGATGAGACAGAGGTGAATCTGCCAGTGTAGATGATAATTTTTTTTCATAGTTATAATCCGCCTTTCTGCGAAAGCCACCAATGCGTCATGAAACACCTTGGCTGATTTTCGCTTTTCTTCCTTTACGAAAGGGTTGAACGAGTTGTGTGACTGGCTTGCTAAATACAACAGCAACGATGTCTGCATGGAATCTAGCGGCAAAATATCAACAGGTCAGTACACTAGAGCACAGCAGTCATTTCTAATCGTTTTTTTCTCATCATCTGCAAATCGAATATGCAGCCGGACAGAGTTAGACAGCTGTACGATTTCCTTTACAGTGCTATTATAATTTGACTAATCAGGGGTGTCAAGCAATGCAGGAAGAAATATGGTTTAGTGCCGGGGCAGCAGGATTTTGATATTCCTGCCTACTCGATTAATAAAAACATTATCACGGTTTTTATTGGATAATATAGAATTAATATGGTATAATATTTACATTGAAGAAAAATTACACTATACATATATTCAGGTGTCGTAGATAAAGCAGACAACCGAAAAACTTTATGCGTTAGTATAAGATGTGTATATGAGTCATTGTGTAGAAATGAGGATAAAAATGTATATAAAAATTGCGATATGTGATGATATAAATGAAATGTGTGTTTGTATTGAAAATAAAGTTGAGGGTATTTTAAAAAATAAAAGCATAGGATATGAAATTGACATTTTTAATTCATGAGAAGAACTATGCCGTATGCTTGATGAAATAAGGTATGACCTTATATTTTTGGATATTGAGTTTCCTAAAATGGATGGGATAGAAATAGGTAAATACATAAGGGAAATAAAAAAAGATAATATTACACAGATAGTATATGTATCGGGAAGAAAAAAGTATGCAATGGAACTGTTCCAGGTAAGACCTATTGACTTTATAGTAAAACCTTTAGAAGACAAGCAATTAGAAAGAGTAATAGATATTTATATAGACATAATGGGAGGAATGAAAAATTTTTTTGAGTATAGGAAGAGCTATTCACATAAAAAAGTAGAATTGTACAAGATAATGTATTTTATAAGAGATAACAGAAAAGTAACAGTGGTTACTTCAGAGGAAAAAGATGCATTTTATGAATCACTGGAAAAGGTGTATGAAAGAGTAAAACGATATGATTTCTTATTTATACACAAATCATATCTAATAAATTACAGATACATTGAAACTATTAGATATGACAGTGTTACAATGACAGATGGGACAGAGTTCTCGATAAGTCAATCTAGGAGAAAAGAAATAAGGAAAAGGTATATGGAAATAATGTCAAGTCAAATATGAAAAAATGAGCCAAAGAAAATGTGAGTAATGGTAAGAGCAGACATTAAAGAATATAAAAAATTCTTATAATGGAGAATTGAATTATAAAAATGGCAGGATAATTACAAAGAAACAGGATAAGGGTATGCGTGGTATCGGTTTAAGGAGTGTGAAGGCAACAGTAGAAAAGCATACTGAGACAGTGGATATAGAGCACAATGATACGGATTTTTTTATGAAAATAATGATGTACCTTTAAATTTCGACAAAAGCACTACTATTTTGTACATAAGTCGAAAAATGTGAAAATTTTGTGTTAGTATATATTTACTAAAAGAAAGATGGAGGAAATATAAAAGTGTTAAAGAAAGAGATAATAGGAATTTTGAAAGATAAGCGTACATTTTTGATTATTTTGCTTGTTTTAATAATACCAATAATTGACTTGTCTGTAGAATATAAACAGATGAATGTTGCATATGCAAGAAAACATGAAAAAGAAATAATTGCCAGAGATTTAATGATGAAAAAAGAATGTGAAAAAGATGGGTCAAAATATTTTACTAATTGGATAAGTCATCCGGCAAATGCATCATTTTTAGCGAGAAATACACAAGGGCATGCATCACAGATGCTGTTATTATGGTTACTTCCGTTTTTTGTATTAAATATGATAAGTGACAGATATATTTCGGAGGAAAAAAGAGGATATGTAAATATTTTATTGTCTAGGGGATCAAAAAAGAAATATTATATGACAAAATATATTTCATCATTTTTAATACCGTTTTGTGTGTTGGCAATCAGTTTGCTGGTGAATTTTATTTTAAGTCAAATTGTTTTTAGGGGAGGATACAGCTTTTTAGGAATAGAAACATTATTTGAGGATAAAAATGAGTTGTGGTTTAGGTTAGAGGGAAAATACCCTAATCAGATGTATTTGTTATATATCTTTGTTACATCAGTTTTAGCCGGAATGTGTGGAATGATAACTCAGTCATTAGCATTTATAAGCAAAAGATATACTATCACATATATTTTGGGATTTTTTATATGGATGTGGCTTCAGACAACACCGTATAATCTTACATATGCCACACAGCCGTTTATAGAGTATGGTTTTGAGGATTTTATAAAATCAGTAATGCTTTATGTCGGTGTAGGTTTGGGAATAAGTTTAATTACATTTATATTTAAGGTGAAACAGGATGAATTATAGAAGTGTTGCGTATGGATATCTGGGTGTATTGATAGTATTTGCGGGATTTTGGTATGAACAGGAAAACTATCTGATACATACAGAAAAAAAAGAAGAATTATTTAAGATGATAGTCGGAACTCAAGGCGGTTATGGACATTATATGTATATTGCACTTATATACATGGCATTATTTCTGATGTTTGTTTTTAAAGAGGTTGATCCTTTTTTGACATCATCGGTATCACGGATAGGTCGGCGAGCCGCTATGAAAAGATGTTTTTTAAATATGCTTGCATTAAGTGCAGGTTTTACATTTATATATGTTTTGGTACAGCTTGTCGGAGTAAGTGTTTTTGTAGATATGGATATTCTTATAAGTAAGCATTTTTATCAGAACATGATATTTTATTATATCGCGGTATTTATTATTTTTAGCTTTGGGGGAGTCTGTTATCTGTTGTTTTATGTTATCACAAGGTTAAAGATAGTATCATTGTTAATGGCGGTGGCTGTCAATCTGTATATGGTTTATTATCTTAAGATTGACAATCTGTATTTTGGATTAACGGTGATAGATACAATGTCACTTGGAGGAAGCGTACAAGCTGTGATATGGTTCTCAAAAAGGGTGAGAGATATTGCGATAACAACAGGTATATATATGCTTGCAGATGTCGTTTATGAAAAGAGGGATATTGTCTGAAAGTATGCAGATGAAAGGGAGGAAAAGCAGATGGTAGTCGATGTAAGAAATTATACAAAAAAATTAAAGGGCAGAAATGTTCTTGATGGTGTTTCATATAAGTTTGAAGGTGGTAATATATATGGTCTTTATGGCAGGAATGGTTCAGGAAAGACAATGCTCATGCGTGCTATAGCAGGTCTTATATTTCCGACAGATGGAAGAGTGTTGATAGACGGCAGGATATTACATAAAGAAATAAGTTTTCCAAATGATATGGGGGTAATAATAGAAAACATGGAGCTTATGCCACAATATGATGCTTTTGATAATCTGAAAATCTTATCAAAGGTAAGAAAGACGGCAACGGACGAAGATATAAACGAGGCACTTGAAAAAGTAGGACTTCATGATGTCAGAAAGAAGAAAGTGAAAACATATTCATTAGGAATGAAACAAAAACTTGCCATAGCACAGGCAATATTTGAGCATCCAAAACTTTTACTTCTTGATGAGCCGACAAATGCACTGGATGAAGAAAGTATAGGGAATGTAAGAAAACTGTTATTGGAGTTAAAAGAAAAAGGAGTATTAATTATAATAGCGAGTCATAACAAAGAAGATATTGAACTTCTGTCAGATGTAAAAATACATATGGTTGATGGATGTATAAAAGATGAAAAAAGGTAAAATTTGATAATTAAATAATAATCATTGACGGTTTAGTGCCGGGGCAGCAGGCTTTTAATAGGTTTGCTGTCTTTTTGTTATCTTAAAGTGGTTAATGGATTTACAAGATGAACAAAAAGGTTGCTAAATAATTATCATAGGGATAAAATAATAAGTGCAAAAGAATAGAGGTTTTTATAAATAATATTTTAAACAAATCTTAAACATTTTCCAGCTTTTTTCTTAATAATTTTTTTGAGATAATATGAATGTACCGGAGATAAATGTTTTTGATGTTTGTTGTTGCTGCACCATTTGGATAAGCAGTAATTGATATTTTGCAAAATAAAAAACAGGAGCGTATAAAGAAATGTATAATATAGTTATTTGCGATGATGAAAAGGATATAGTGGACGCCATAGCAATTTATCTTACAAGTCAGGGTTATAATATTTTTAAAGCGTATAATGGGAAAGAAGCAGTCGAGCTTGTAGGGAGTATGAAAGTTCACCTGGTTGTGATGGACATTATGATGCCTGTCATGGATGGTATTTCAGCTATGAGCAAGATTAGGGAAAATTCAAATATCCCTGTTATTTTACTGACGGCAAAGAGTGAGGATACGGACAAGATACTTGGACTTAATGTCGGAGCAGATGACTATGTTACAAAACCTTTTAATCCGGTAGAGCTTATAGCAAGGGTGAAGGCTCAGCTTAGGCGTTATATGACATTAGGTGGCGGAGAGGTAGAAAGTAAAAATGATGAGTCTGAGTTTGTTCTGGGTGGGATAGAACTTAATGACTCGTCAAAGAAAGTCTTTGTGGACGGTGAGGAAAAAGAACTTACTCCGACTGAATTTGAGATACTTAAACTATTTTTAAAACAGCCGGGGAAAGTTATCCCACCAAAGGAAATATACAGAAAAGTATGGAATGACGCACCTATCGGGAGTGAAGGTACGGTTGCGGTACATATCAGACATTTAAGGGAAAAAATAGAGATAAATCCGTCAGAGCCACGATATTTAAAAGTAGTGTGGGGACAGGGATATAAATGTGAGATTTAGAGATATAGTTTGATTATAAGGCTGCTTATGGATTGGCGGGTTATGTGTAAAAAGTCTTATAAGATGTTGTATGGGAAGATAAGGGAGGGCAGGAATCTTTATGAAGAAAGATATTTTTGCTAAGAGGAAAATCAACAGAAGAATTTTAAGGGCATTTTTTAATGTAGTTCAAGCTGTATCGCTGGCTGTTTTTATTGTGATGGGGACAGTTTATCTTGTAGGCATCGGGCAATATGGTTTTGGACAAAGCAGCATAAAAAGTGAGATAAAAAGCAGGGTGAACAGTATGACAAAGATAGCCGGGCGATATGCTGCACTTATGCAAAATAAAGAAGCTTTAAAAAAGATGAATTATGTTAATAAATTAAGTGAGATGTCAAGATTAAAGAAAAAATATTTTAGTGATAAAAATTCAAATTTTATGTTTTTATATGACGGATATGTAGGAAGCATCAAATACAATATGACAAAAGAAGTTATGAACGGATATTGTGTTGATATGTCTGAACAGACAAATAGATATATAATAAATGATTATGGGGATTTTAAATTTAAATTTGACGGCAAAAAACTTTATAATGATGCAATTAAATATACTTATGAATTGGGGGTGTCAGGCGGAGAGTATATACCTAAGTACAAGAATACAATAATAAATAAATTAAAAAAGTTATACCCATATGACAGAATAAGCATAAAGTTTCAAATTTACAATGGAAATCTTATATGCAGAGTTTTGTATGACAGTGTTTATGCAGAGGATGTTTGTGATCGTGGAGAAGTGAAAAATGATGTTGAGGGGGCTGAGGTTGAAAATGATTGGAAAGGAACAGATTTTGCAACATATTTTGGAAAAAACAGTGAGGATATTTTTATAGGAGAATTTAGGGAAGCAGTGTTACTGGGATGTTATGGCAGAAGTGTAAATGCATATGAGATAGCGAATGGAAAATTTAAAATAGGTTCCTGTAGTGTCTATAGAAAAAATAGATTTTATTATGTTAAAGCAACGCAGTATCATGTAAAAACAAGCGATTATAGTATTGAGGGAAATATACGCAGTCAATTAAAGACAGGGGATAGTTTTTATTATATTTTTTGGTATAAAGAGCATGAGCATTTTATTTCATTTATGACATATTTTTCTGGGATTCTGCTTATTATATCGTCAATATTTATCGCATTTTTTGCAAATGCTGAACAAAATGAAGAGGGTAAGGTAAGGAGATTTTACAGAATGCCTGCAGATATCTTAGTCGTTGTACTTATTGCAGCAATAGCGGCAGGTTTTAGTTTATTTGTAAGCAGTGAAATAGACATAGAAAAAATAAAGAGTATTTTAAAATATGGCATTTCAAATATTATAATCGGAGGTCTAATCGCAGGCACTATCGCAGGAATCTTTATCACTTTGTTTTATACTGTTTTTTGTGCCCAGGTAAAGGCAGGCATACTTATTGATAATATGTTTATAACGAGGGTGATACTTAGTTTTGCAAAGATAATAAAAGCAGTCTTATCAATGGTAAAATTGAGTGTTATAGTATTTGGGGTATATTGGGTGGCTGGTATTACAGAAGGTGTTCTCACTGTTGTCAGTGGTTCAGAGATTGCATTTTTAACGGTACTTATATCAAAAATATTAGGAACCATTATTATAGCGAGGGTAATTAGGGATATTTCTAAATTACATATGGGTATAGAACAAATGTCAACCGGCGGTGTTGATGGAAAGATAAATACAAAGGGAATGATGCTTCCAATTAAAATGGAGGCAGATTCTCTCAATAATATCAGCGATGGAATGAAAAAAGCTGTAGAGTCGCAGATGAAAAGTGAGAGAATGAAAACGGAGCTTATAACAAATGTTTCACACGATATAAAAACTCCTGTTACGGCGATAATAAGTTATGTAGACCTTTTAAAAAAAGAGGATTTGCAAAACAAAACAGCGGCAGGATATATAGATGTGTTAGACAGGCAGTCATTGAGACTTAAAAATCTTATATATGACCTGCTTGATTTGTCAAAATCATCAACAGGTAATGTCGAGGTGAATATGGAAAAACTTGGGATTGCGGTATTTATTGAGCAAAGTCTCGGAGAATATATATCTAAATTTGAAAAGAAAAATCTCATGCCTATAGTTAATTTTAGAATGGATGATGAGGTTAAAAACGAGCTTGAGATAAATGCGGATGGCAGGCATCTGTCGAGGGTTTTTGATAATATATTCCAAAATATAAACAAATACGCAATGCCTGATACAAGGGTTTATATTGATGTGGAGCTATCAGAAAAAGAGCAGGACAGCGAAACAAAAATATTGTCAGATAAAGTGCTTATAACCGTAAAAAATATGTCTGAAACGCCGCTTAACCTCTCAGGTGATGAACTTATGGAGAGATTTGTGAGAGGTGATAAGTCAAGAAATACGGAGGGAAGTGGACTTGGACTTTCAATAGCACAAAATCTCATGCAGCTTCAAAATGGAAATCTTGAGGTGTTTGTAGATGGGGATTTGTTTAAAGTTGTGGTTACGCTTAGCAGGGTAAAGGAGGAAAAGTAGTGTGAAAAATGTAAACTTAGATAATATAGGACTTGTTGACCTTCATCTTCATCTGGATGGCTCATTATCTCTTGAGACGGTTAAAGAGCTCATGTGTATGCAGGGGATTAAAAATGAGAATACGGATGAAGAACTTTTAAAAAGGCTGCAGGTGTCACATGAGTGCAAAGATCTCAATGAATATCTTGAAAAATTTGAATATCCGCTGACGCTTTTACAGACTGGAGAGGCTCTGAGTTTTGCCGTATATAAACTTATGGAGGAACTTAAAAGTAAAGGAATTATATATGCAGAGATAAGATTTGCACCGCAGCTTCATACGAAAAAAGGGATGTCACAGAAAATGGCAGTTGAAGCCGCTGTCCGTGGTCTAAACCGGTCATCTTTGGATGCGTGTCTTATTTTGTGCTGTATGCGTGGAAATGATAATCATGCTGAAAATATGGAAACTGTTGAGACAGCCGAAAAATATCTTGGCAAAGGGGTTGTTGCGATAGACCTGGCAGGAGCAGAGGGACTTTTTCCTACAAAAGATTTTAGGGATATATTTGAACTTGCTCGCGAAAAACATATTCCATTTACAATACACGCAGGAGAAGCAGATAATCCTACAAGTGTAGAATATGCCCTTGAATTTGGAGCAAAAAGGATAGGTCATGGTGTGCGTTCAGTGGAAAATGCGGATACATTGAAGAAACTTTCATACGGTGGTATCACTTTAGAACTATGTCCGACCAGCAATCTCAATACAAACATATATGAAAATATCAATGAATATCCTATTAAAAAGCTTATGGATGCAGGTGTTAAAGTTACGATAAATACGGACAATATGATGGTATCCGGAACAGACATAAAAAAAGAACTTACCATGCTTGCAGATACTTTTGGATTTGATGAAGATGATATAATAGATTTTGAGAGAAATGCCATAATGGCAGCTTTTACTTCTGCATCACATAAAGAAAAACTTTTACGACTGCTGTAGATTAAAACTGTTTTTTCTTTGGAACTAAAGTTGTATAATTTTTATAATGATTGAAAATAATATAATCAAAGTAAATGTAAAAAAACACAATTTTGACAAAAAATAACAAAAATAATTTAGAAAAACATAAAAAATACACAATTGTTTTGTTGACATACAAAGATTACGGTGCTATACTTTTTAACATATTGTAATAGTTTTGTAATAAAAGTGAAGAGAGGTTTTAGAATTAAAATGAACAGAACACATTGGGTAAAAACAGCGGCTGGTTTAGGGGCAGCCTGTTTTATTACAATAGGTATGGGTTTTTCGGGAACAGATGCATCGGCTATGACAAATGCCGGTGTTTTAGATAATTATTATGATGCCGGTGTGTCAGTTGGTGCGGGTACATCATCTGACAGCACGGTATTAGGTATGGCAGGTGCAGATAATGCACAGGTAAATGTGACAGCGGCTACACAGGCAGCGATAAGCACGGGTGCGGCAGTGAGCACGGGTGCAGCAGTCGGCACACAGGCAGCGATAAGCACAGGCACAGCAGTAAGTACATCTCAGGCAGTGACAATGCAGTCTGGTACAGAAAAGACTTCAAAGGAAGATGCTTTGGCAAAAAAAGCTGCTAATAAAGAAAAGGCTGAAAAGAAGAAAAAGGCACTTGATAAAAAGTGGAAGAATACAGCCGTGGCAGTTTCAAAGGATGATGTTATAAATATAAGAAAGTCTCCATCAGGAAACGGTAAAAAGATTGCGAAAATGGAAAATGGAGATGCAGTTAATATTATCGGAAATTCTAAAGACGGCAACTGGGTTAAGGTTAAGTCAGGCAAAGCAAAGGGTTATGTGTGGAAAAAGTCACTCGTTAAGGGTGGTGTAAAAGTTGAAAAACTAGCGGATAAATATGCGACAACTTATGCGGAGTTAAAAGATAGCGTTGATGTTCTTAACCTGAGAAAAAAGAAAAGTTTATCAGCATCTATCGTAACACAGCTTAAAGATGACGATGTATGCACCGTTATAAAAGAAGGTGAAAAGTGGCTTAAAGTCAGGGTAAATGGACGCAAAGGCTATGTTGCCAGGAAATATACCGACACTTACCGTAAGTTTGACACAGCGACAATATTAGATACAAAGAAAAAACAGGCGGCTTCAGAGGATGCGGCAGAGGAGACATTAAGTTTTTCAAAATCAGACGAAAAGCTTGGAAATCAGATAGTAAACTATGCACTTAAATTTGTTGGAAACCCATATGTTTGGGGAGGCACAAGTCTGACAAAGGGTGCAGACTGCTCAGGATTTGTTATGAGCGTATATCAGAAGTTTGGATATAGTCTGCCGCACAGTTCGGCAAGTCAGGCAAATTGTGGAAAGAAAGTTGATATAAAAGATCTTCAGCCCGGTGACCTTGTATTTTATCGTCATGGCAGCAGAATAGGTCATGTCGTTATGTATATAGGTGACGGAAAGGCAGTTGAGGCTATGGGTAAGAAGTGGGGAATCGTAAAATCAAACCTTAATTATTCCAGAGCATATTGTGCAAGACGCATCATAAGATGAACTCTGACGAGTTCATCTTAGAAGATTTGTGCTTCGCACAAACTTCACTATCGAAGTTTAAGACGAGTTTATCTTAGAAGATTTGTGCTTTGTACAAACTTCACTATCGAAGTTTAAGACGAGTTCATCTTAGAAGATTTGTGCTTCGCACAAACTTCACTATCGAAGTTTAAGACGAGTTTATCTTAGAAGATAAATTTCTTATTAAAAAACATCATTTACAACATACCGTAATGGTAATCGTAAATGATGTTTTTGATTGTATTAAATTTCTGTTATATTCTTAACGCTCGTTATATAAGAGTGGCTTGAGTGCAGGGTTGAGTAACGGATAGAGAATACTTGCGATTATAAGACCGCTTACACCCTGAATGATGTTTGACGGTATGCTTGCAGCGGCTCCTATTCCGTACATTGGCAGTTCACAGATGAAATATCCGCCTGCTACTAAAATGATATCAGCAACACCACCGAATGCTACGGCTAAATGTTTTGAATGATTGTTTGCTGCAGCTTTCTGGAAAATATAGCCGGCTATAAATGCAATGAGTCCTTTTATAACAAAAGTTATAGGTACATATACGAAATAACCACCGATGAAATCAGAGAGTGCTGAACCAATACCGCCTGCGAAAAGTCCGTAGACAGGTCCTAAGAATACTCCGGATAAGATTACGATTGCATCACCGGGGTGAATATATCCACCTGTTCCTGGTGTGGGAATACGGATTATTGATGTTGCAACGCATGATAAGGCGGCAAATAAAGCTGCCATAACCAGATTTTTAAGCGATTTATTCATTTTTTCCTCTTTTCTGCAATGCTTTAAGCTTTTGTGTAGTAGAGATTTAAGATTAGCATTGCGAATCTAAAACCTAAAAAATCATAATATAATTTTTGTGGTTTCTAAAGGGTCAGATTTAAAAAAAATAAAAATATCAGATTATCTATAGTAATAGTTAATGCATTGATTGTAATCTTCATAAAATCAAAACTGTTCTCTAAAGAAAATTATCAAGTTGAATTATAAATGAAAGGCTGAACTGTTTAATTATAAATATACTGTTTTTGTTAATAAAAATTGCTTTTATTGGTAAAATCGGGTATAATTTTATTAAATTAACATATCGTTCACTTTAAATTATCTATATAATATAGATAAATATGAGTTTTTAGGGGGAGTATTGTTTTGAAAGATAATAGAGCTGTTTTGGTAAAAGTTTGTGGCCTTACAGATACAGTAGAAGCAGACTATCTAAATAAAAACAAGGTTGATTTTGCCGGATTTGTTTTGTTTTTTCCAAAGAGCAAAAGAAATATAAGTATAGAAAAAGCGGAACAGATAATGGCAGAACTTGATGAAAATATAAAAAAGGTAGCTGTTATTGTATCACCGGATGAAAGCGAGATACAGCAGATAAATGGGTCAGGATTTGACTATGTCCAGATACATGGTGAGATTAAAGACAGGCTGTTGGAACAAATAAGCAAACCGGTTTTTAAGGCATTTAATATAAAGGACATAAAAAATATACACAAATATCAAAATAATGCCAAAATAGTGGGTTATGTGTTCGATGCAGCAGTTCCCGGAAGTGGAAAAGTTTTTGACTGGAGTATTCTTAATGACATAAAGCGTGATGCCAAAACTTTTATACTTGCCGGAGGTTTAAATGATTCAAATGTTAGAGAAGCTGTAAAACTGGTTAATCCGGATGTGGTTGATGTATCTTCAGGTGTTGAATATGACAGTGGCAGCGGCAAAGATCCGGAAAAGATTAAACAATTCATCAGGCTGCTTGAAATAAATAATAAGATTTAGCAGGAGGAAATATTTTATGAGAAAAAAAATATTAGCTGGAATGCTTGCAGCATTGATGGCTGTTAGTATGCTTACAGGATGTTCGGGCAGACCGGACAATGCAAAGAACAATAGTGCAGCAGATGACAGTAAGAAAAAAACTGAAAAGGTTGAATTAACTGTATGGGCAGGAGCAGAGGACAGGGAGTATTTAAAGAAAGTAGCAGACAACTTTATAAAAGAACACAGTTCAGAAGCGGATATTTCCATTATACATAAAGATATGGTCGAGGGTGAGTGCAGATCAAATCTTCTTGGAAATGTACTTAAAGGTGCAGATGTATATACAACTACGGATGGTGATATAAGTGCGATAGCAGCAGGCGGAGCCGCTGACCCGGTTAAAAATGCAGATACTGTAAAAAATGAAAATCTTGCATCAGCAGTAAAGGCAGTTACAGTCAATAATACCATATATGGATATCCTATAACTGCAGATAATGGATATTTTTTGTATTATAATAAGAAATATTTAAAAGCCTCTGATGTAAAAAGTCTTGACAGGATATTGTCTATTGCGGCAAAAAATAATAAAAAATTTGCAATGGATTGGACATCAGGCTGGTATCTTTATGCGTTTTATGGTCAGACCGGACTTAAGGTTAAATTAAATAAAGATGGAGTTACAAATTCATGTAACTGGAATTCAACGCAAAATCAAATTAAAGGAACGGATGTTGCTAATTCACTTATAAGAATTGGAAAAAACAAGGGATTTGAAAATACAACCGACTGGCTTACCGGTATAAAGAAAGGCAAAGTTATTGCGTGTGTCAGCGGTATCTGGGATGAAGCGGCTATAAAGAAGATGTATGGTAAAAATTATGCAGCGGCAATGCTTCCTGCATACAACTGTAACGGAAAAAAAGTACAGATGTCTACATATTTTGGGTATAAGATGCTTGGTGTAAATCCATATTCAAAAAATAAAGAGTGGGCACATAAGCTTGCACAATACATATCAAATGAGGATAATCAGAAGCTGAGATTTGAGATGAGAGGACAGGGACCTTCAAATATAAAGGCAGGTAAGGCGGATGAGATAAAAAAATCCCAGGCAGTTCAGGCGATACTTGCACAGCAGACATATTCAGAATTGCAAAGACTTGGGGGAAATTTCTGGACGCCTTCCTCAAATCTTGGAAAAGCATTAGCAAACAATTCAATAAGTGGAAATCTTCAAAATTATCTTGATAAGATTGTAAAACAGATAAATGCATCGACTGTACAATAAGCAAATATGGATGCGTTTTGCAGCGTGAAAAAAAGGAGGAATTGTTTTATGAAAAGTAAAATTAGGTCAAGTATCAGATTCTGGGTATATCTTCCTATTATAATACTGGGATTGATAGCAGTTATATCCAATATTGCATCTGAACACAATATAAGACAGGTTAATAAAAAAGCAACAGTTATATCGGATACATATCTTGTAGGTATTACAGAACTATCCGATATTGAGGCGATTGCAAAGGATATTCATGCAGCCGGATTGTCGCACATTGTTGCAACGGATTCAAATTCTATGATAAACTATGTTAAAATTATAAATACAAAAAAAACACAGCTTGATAAGAAGATAAATGAATTGAAAAAATATTCAACAGGTCAGGAAAGTGTATATAATAATATAGTTAAAAAATATACTGTATTTAAGGATTCGATATCTACAATGATAGCACTCAGTGCAGACACTAAAAATGAAGCTGCCTTTGCTATAGCAAACGGCAAACTAAAAGATTCTTCAGAGGCAATGTATTCCGGGATAAACAGGATGATAGAAAATGCAAAGAAGTCATCTCAGGAAGCTAAAACTACATTGCAAAAAGGTTATATGTCAGCATTGGTGACAAGTATTGTCAGTATTACAATATGTGTTGTTGCATTTTTGTTTGCAGCAGTTGTTGTACAGAGGAAGATAATATCACCTATTGTTAAGAGTAAAAAAGAAATTGATGATATTATCAATGATATAGATGAAAGAAAAGGTGACCTTACAAAGAGGATTACAGTACAGTCTGATGATGAGATTTCAGCTCTTGGAATGGGTATCAATACTTTTATAGAGAGATTGCAGGGCATACTTGGTATGGTTTCGGGAAGTTCAAAAAATATGGATAAGATTGCAGGTGAGGTTTCAGAGAGAGTACACCGTTCTAATAATAGTGTGTCAGACCTTTCATCACTTACGGAAGAACTTGCTGCAACGATGACACAGATAGGAAGTGACACAGCAAGGATTAATGATAATGCAGCATCAGTAAATCAGGATGTTATTGTTATTGCTGACAGATCTTCAGAGATAAACAACTATTCAGTTGAAATGAAAGAGCACGCTGAAAATATGGAAAAAATGGCTCAGACAAATATGGATGTGACAAAAGAAAAAGTAGAACTTATATTGTCAGAACTTAATAAAGCTATAGAAGACAGCAAGAGTATTGACAAGATAAATGATTTGACGGGAGATATTTTGAATATTGCTCAACAGACAAATCTGCTTGCACTCAATGCATCGATAGAGGCAGCCAGAGCAGGAGAAGTCGGAAGAGGATTTGCAGTGGTTGCACACGAGATAGGTGATCTTGCTGATGCGAGCAGAAACACCGCAAGTCATATTCAGGAAATAAATACTGTTATAGTTGAAGCTGTACACAGCCTTGCGGGACATTCGCAGGATCTTATAGAGTATCTGAATGAGTCTATCATGGAAGATTTTTCGACATTTGTTAAAGCAGGTACGGAATATCGTGATAATGCTACATATATCGAAGAAGCTATGGGCGAATTTAACAAAAAAACGGAGACGCTTAAAGATACGGTGGAACAGATAGCAACAGCTATTGATTCAATAAGTAATGCTATTGACGAAGGTGCACAGGGAGTAAATGGAACAGCAGACAGTGTTCAGGATCTTGCTGCCGACATAGAGATTATTTCAAATGAAATGAATGAAAATCAGGCGATAGCTGAAGATCTGAAAAAAGAAACTGAGATTTTTGTCAGGCTTTAGGAGGAAAGCACAGTGGATAATAAAACAGCGGATGAGCTAAAAAGACGCATTGAGTCATCGGTATCACCTTTTCATACAGTATTGTATGTTATGAAAGAACTTGACGAAGCAGGCTTTGAAAGGCTTTTTCTTGATAGAAAATGGAAGCTTAAAAAAGGCGGAAAGTATTATGTAAATGTCTACGATTCTACTATTGCCGCTTTTTGTGTCGGAGAAAACTGGCAGGGTGAAAATTTCAGATTTGCGGCGGCACATTCAGATTTTCCATGTCTTAAAGTAAAGCCTGACTGTCAGATGGAATCAAATGGTTACATAAAGATGAATGTTGAAGTTTATGGAGGTGCAATTTTAAATACCTGGCTTGACAGACCGTTATCTGCAGCGGGCAGGGTTATAATAAAGACGGATGACATTATGAAGCCGGAAGTCAGATTCGTAGATTTCAAACAACCATTGTTTATTATTCCAAATCTTGCCATTCATATGAACCGCGAGATAAACAAAGGAGTGGAGTTAAACAGACAGAAAGATATGATTCCGGTTATGGCTTTGTCTGAAACGACAGATATAAAAGATACAAAAAATATCTGGGAGACATACCTTGCGGATAAGACTGGAGTTGGAGCTGAAAATATTCTTGACTATGATATGTTTTTATATCCTGTTGAGACACCATGTGTTCTCGGCTTAAACGGAGAGTTATTTTCAGCAGGAAGACTTGATAATATGACATCAGTTCAGGCTTGTGTGAAAGGCATAAAAAGCAATGTACCGGATGATGGGTTCAACATGGTTGTGATATATGACAGCGAAGAAGTTGGCAGTGGTACAAAACAGGGGGCAGGTTCTGTCATAATAAGGAATATTATAGACAGGATATTTAGAAAATTCGGATATGATGAGGAAACTGCAGAGTTTGCACTGGCAGATGCCGTAGGATTGTCGGTAGATGTAGCACATGGAATACATCCGAACATACCGGAAAAGAATGACCCTACCAACAAACTTTTGCTCAATCATGGATTTGGAATAAAGACTTCGGCAGGAGAACGCTATGCAAGTGATCCGGTTGTCATAGGAATTGTTAAAGGCTTGTGTGACAGATATGATATAAAGTGCCAGAGGTTTGTGAACCGTTCAGACATTCCGGGAGGAAGTACATTAGGTACAATAACGGTTGCAAATATTCCGATGAGGATGCTTGATGTGGGTGTACCTGTTCTTGCGATGCATTCTTCAAGGGAGACTATGGGAATAAATGACCAAATATATCTGGAGAAAATTTTAGAAAAATTTTTCAGTTATGCGTGATAATAGCTGACAGCCTGTTTGATGATTTTGTCTCTTTACAAAGTGGAGTTTGTATTCTAAAATAGAAATAAGTTATTTCTAATGACAAAATGTTTTTAAACATAAGCTGTTGTTGCAAAAACTTATATTTGATAACAGGTTGTTAAGAATAATTAAATCGTTGAAAAGCAATTTTTACAAATAATCACAAAACAAATGGAGGACATACACAATGAAGGAATTTTCACCGATCAAAGAAGGTAAAGTACGCGAGGTTTATGACAATGGCGACAGTCTTATTATTGTTGCTACAGACAGAATATCAGCATTTGATGTTATCTTGAAGAATAAAGTGACAAAAAAGGGCGCAATACTTACACAGATGTCAAAGTTTTGGTTTGATTTCACAAAGGACATTCTTCCAAACCATATGATTTCAGTTGATGTAAAAGATATGCCTGAGTTTTTCCAGAACGAAAAATATGACGGAAACAGCATGATGTGCAAGAAACTCGATATGCTTCCTATAGAGTGTATTGTTCGTGGATATATTACGGGAAGTGGCTGGGAGAGTTACAAAGAAAATGGTACGGTATGCGGTATCAAGCTTCCTGAGGGTCTTGTAGAGTCAGATAAACTTCCTGAGCCTATCTATACACCGACAACAAAGGCAGACCTTGGAGACCATGATGAGCATATTACATTTGAGCAGTCAGTAGAAATACTTGAAAAGCTTTATCCCGGAAAAGGTGCAGATTATGCAAAACAGATTAAGGATTGCACTATCAGCCTTTATAAGAAATGTGCAGATTATGCGGCAGAAAAAGGTATCATCATAGCTGATACAAAATTTGAGTTTGGTCTTGATGAGAACGGAAATGTAGTTCTCGGTGATGAGATGCTCACACCTGACAGTTCAAGATTCTGGCCGGTAGAGGGTTATAAGCCGGGACAGGGACAGCCATCATTTGACAAGCAGTTTGTAAGGGACTGGCTTAAGAAAAATCCTGACAGCGATTATAAGCTTCCTGACGAGGTTGTTGAAAAGACAGTTGACAAGTACAAAGAAGCATATCTTCTTCTTACCGGAAAAGAGTTTGATAAATAAGTATATCAGAAGATTCTTTAAAACACATAATAAAAATAACGGTTCACATCTTGATTTTAAGTGTGAACCGTTATTTTGTTTAAAGTATAGGAAAATGCCCGTAAAGTAGTGGGATGTTTTATTCAGAAATATGGTTTAAAACCCAGTCACCGTACCAGAAATTATCATTATGTACTTTTATGGAAGTATATTTGATATTTATATGTTTTTCAAGTTTGTTTTTGGGGTCATAACGATATTCGTCAGTTTTTAGACCTTTTTTGTTGTATTTATATTTTGTGATTGAAACAGGTTTTTTACATTTTTTATTGTCGTAGTTTGTAATTGAAATGAGCTGTCCTTTTTTATTGTAACCGTATTTATATATATAATATATCTTACCTTCTTTTGAAGAATATTTTTCAAATATAATCCTGCCTTTGTGATATTTGTATCTTACATATGATGATGCATTTCCTTTTACTGAATAGTTAGTCTGCTGGATAAGATTACCTTTTTGGTCATATGTATATCCGGATTTGCCCGACTCTTTTGTTCCGTTTGAATATCCGGTTTTTGTATCGATTTGTTTATTGTCATTGTAAGTATAATCGTATTTATACAATTCTTCATCGGTTGGGGAATAATGGTGTTCGCATTTTAACATACCATTGTCAAAAAGTATCATTTTATAATAATCTGATTTTGCACCTTTTGCGTTAAAACTTGAAAAAGAAGTGAGATTGTCGTTAGCATCAATTTCGGCTTTGTATGTGATGCCGAGTCCCTCTTTATCATAGCCTTCAATTTTTTTTAACTTGTTGTTTTCGTAATCAAAATTATAATAATGGTCGAGTGTATTTTTTTCATTATATACATTATAACTTTTTACTGTATAAACTTTCTTTGCGGGTACATCTGATACCGGTGAAGAAGTGTCTGGTGCGGGAGTGGCTGTCTCAGATTTTTTATCTGAAACTTTTGCCGTTGTATCTTTTTGAGAGTTATCTGAATTGCCGCATCCTGCGAGTAATGCAACAGACAGGGTACAGGAAACAGAAAGTGCCGTGATTTTCTTTATAATATTATTTTTTATCATAATAAGTGTTCTCCATTTCTGTAGTAGTATTTGCTTTTTTGGGTTTTAACTTGTTTCTTTTTCAACCAGTGTCCATGAGACGCTTTCGGAGAGGACTTCCTTTTTGTCTATAAGATTTAGAAGCTGCATTGCCGCTTTCTGTCCGACTCTTCTTGTACCGTGTGCAAGAGAGGTTATCTTTATCGGTGACAGGTCGCTTAACTGGCTGTTATCAAAACTGACTACGGCAATATCATTTGGGACATTTATACCATTTTGCATAAGCAGTTGTATGAGATAATAAGCTATCTCGTCATTGTAGCACACAACAGCACTGCATTTTGGAACTACGGTTTTTACAAATCCCTCAAGAAAATTATTTTCATTTCTTAAAAGCCGTTCTCTCGAAACAGTGTCAAACCATAGGATATTGTCATCGGAAAAACGAAGATTTGCTTCGGTAAGAGCTTTTAAATAGCCACTGTATCTGCCGTGTCCCTGAAGGTCATCAATTTTAAAAATTCCCGCAATGTCTGTATGGCCTTTATTTATGAGATAATTGGTAAGCTGGTATCCGCCGCCGATATTATCATCTGTTATGGAAACATGGTCTGATAATGCAGGGTAGTTTCCATATATAAATATGATGGGAATGTCACGCTGTTCAAATTGCTGATAAAGATCAAGATTTGGCGATGGCAGAGCGGTCTTTGACCCTTCCATGATAAGACCGTCAATGTTTAATTGTAAAAGTTTTTGTAAAATCTTTCGTTCCTCGTCAACTCTGTTTTGTGTCGCATACACATAAACAGCATAATTTTTTTTGCTTAGACTGTGCTGTATATCTTTTAACACATTTGGAAAGATATAATCATTTATATAAGTAGTAACGACGGCAACGCTGTTGCTTTTTGGATTTTTCTTTTGCTTTACTATGCGTGAACCACTGCCCTGACGACGCTCTATAAGACCATTGGATACAAGGACGGCAAGAGCGTTTCTGGCAGTCTGTCTGCTGACATTATTACTTGCTGCAATTTCCAGTTCGGTAGGAAGAAAACCGGTTTCATTGTAAAGACCCTGAAAAATATCTTCCTGAAGTTTGTTTGCTATTTTTAAATATTTGGCTGGCATATCTGCCTCCTCCTGTTTAGTGCTTGATGCTCCGGATTGCTTCATTGCTACGCAATTTTCGCGATCCTGCAAACACCTCCATTCTTATTGTCGATGTTTGGTGGGGCAAGCCGGTAGATAGCAATTTGCATATAAACATGCATTGCTATCTGCTTTTGACCCTGACATCATTGTACTACATATTATAGAGTTTTGCAATTTATTTGTATTTTTTATGTGGAAAGAAGAATACAAATAAATAACAAAATATGATATATAAAATTTGAATTTTAAGATTTAATAATCGAGATTGTATTATGTTAGAAAAAGTGTGAGAAATTCATATAAAATGAGTGTAAAAAAATATATTATTTATTCAAAATGCATAAATAGGTTATAACGAAAACGAAAAATGAAAATCAGATAAAATTTAAAAGTGCACAAAATAAAAGTGAAAATATGTGCAAAATAGTGAATATGTATCTTAAAAAACAATGCCAAAAATAATTTGTTATCAAAAAAATGCACAAAAGTGTACAAAAAAGTAAAAAAAGGTTGACTTTTATGTTAATATTGACTAATATATGATATATAAAATAAATCGTTGATAAAAACGATCGAAATAAAGGAGGAGTAAGCTATGAGAATGAAGAAAGTTTTAGTAGCAACACTTACAGCAGCAATGGTATTTTCACTTACAGCGTGCGGATCATCAGGAGAGTCAGCAGGAGGTTCAAGTTCAGGATCAAAAGATGCAAGTTCAAGTTCATCAAAATCAGACGACCTTATCTCTATCGGTTTTGCACAGGTTGGTCATGAGTCAGACTGGCGTACAGCAAGTACAGAGTCTTGTCGTTCAACATTTTCTAAAGAAAATGGATATGATCTTTCATTTGTTGATTGTGACAACAAATCAGCAGACCAGCTTGAGGCAGTCAGAAACTTCGTTGAGCAGGAAGTTGACTACATAATCATTGATCCTATTGTTGAGACCGGTTGGGATACGGTATTAAAAGAAGCAAAAGATGCAGGTATCCCGGTACTCGTTATTGACCGTAACATCAAAGCTGATGAAAGTCTTTACACGGCTTGGGTAGGTTCAGACTTCACAGCAGAGGGTGAGTCAGCAGGTGCTTGGCTTAAAGCATATCTTGAAGCTAAGAAGAAGACAGACAAAGTAAACATTGTAACTATCGCAGGTACAAATGGTTCTTCAGCACAGATTGGTCGTACAAAAGGTTTCAACAAATATGTTAAGGCAAACGGCTGGAATCTTCTTGATGAGCAGGACGGTGACTTCACACAGGATGGTGGTCAGAAGATCATGGAGTCTTATCTTAAGTCATACAAAGATATTGATGTAGTTGTATGCCAGAATGATAACGAAGCATTCGGTGCTATCGATGCATTAAAGGCAGCAGGTAAGACATATGGCAAGGATGGAGACATCATCATTATCTCATTTGATGCTACAAACGCAGGTCTTAAGGATGTAAAAGAAGGCTCTATCAATGCAGACTTTGAGTGTAACCCACTTGCAGCTCCATATGTAGAGGACATCATCAAAAAGATTAAGGACGGTGGAAAACCTGACAGCCAGAAAGTATATGTTGATGAAGCATGCTTCGCTTGTGATGACACAGTTTCATCATTCAAGACAGATGAAGGAAAAGACATTACTATGACGGTTGTTGATGATAAAGTTCTCAAAGAGCGTGCATATTAAAATATGTTTGCGATTTGAATGTGTTGACTATGTAAACAGATGCTTGAACAATACGGTGCAGGTATAGGAACTGATTTAAGCATATAAAACAAAATGTAAGAGAATCCGAACAGCATTCATGACGGTATAATATTACCAGTTTAGACAAAATTAAGGTGCTAAAACCGGATTCTCTTATTATTTTGAAAATATATGAAAATTTTTAAGAAGATATGAATATTGAAATTTTCATATGTTCTCAAAAAAGACATGAAAGGAGACGGTGTAGATGAAGGAAAATGAAGTTTTAACCATGCGTGGCATAAACAAGACATTTCCCGGAGTAAAAGCTTTAAACGGTGTTGATTTTACACTTAGAAAAGGAGAGATACACGCCCTTATGGGTGAGAATGGTGCAGGTAAATCGACATTGATAAAGGTACTTACAGGTGTATATGACTTTGAAGCCGGTGAGATACGAGTTGACGGGATAGATGGACCTGTCGTAAATCATTCAACGCAGGAGGCACAGGAAAAAGGAATCGCAACAGTTTATCAGGAAGTAAACCTCTGTCCTAACCTTACGGTTGCAGAAAATCTTTTTATAGGAAGAGAGCCAAGAAATGCTCTTGGACTTATCCAATGGAAAAAGATGAACAAGATGGCACAGAAGATAGTAGATGATCTTAATATAGACATTGATGTTACTGTTGCTCTTGAAAATTATTCGGTTGCATTGCAACAGATGGTAGCCATTGCGAGAGCCGTGGATATGGATTCAAAGGTTCTTATTCTTGATGAGCCTACATCTTCGCTTGATGACAGCGAGGTTGAGAAGCTGTTCAAGATGATGCTTAGGTTGAAAAAAGAAGGTGTAGGAATTGTCTTTGTAACACATTTCCTTGAACAGGTTTATGCAGTATGTGACATGATAACCGTTCTGAGAAATGGTGAGCTGGTCGGAGAATATCCGGTTGCAGAGCTTCCAAGAGTAGAACTTGTTGCAAAGATGATGGGTAAGAACTTTGATGATTTAGCTTCTATTAAAGAGGCGGAGAGTTCGGTACAGGATGAGATTATCATTGATGCAAAAGGACTTGGACACAAAGGAAAGATAAAACCTTTCGATCTTGTGATACACAAAGGAGAAGTTATCGGTCTTACCGGACTTTTAGGTTCAGGACGAAGCGAACTTGCCAGAGTTATCTATGGTGCCGACAAATCGCAGAGTGGTACTCTTAAAGTAAAAGGAAAAGAAGCTAAAATAAATTCACCTATAGATGCCATGAAGCTTGGCATGGGATTTTTGCCGGATGACAGAAAGGCTGAAGGTGTTATTGCAGATCTTTCAATTAGGGAAAATATGATACTTGCAGTTCAGGCAAAGCGTGGAATGTTCAGACTTCTGCCAAGATCAGAGCAGGAAAAGATTGCTGACAAATATATAAAGGAAATACAGGTTAAAACACCTAGTATGGAAGTTCCTATAAGCCAGTTGTCAGGTGGTAACCAGCAGAAAGTAATCCTCGGTAGATGGCTTGCCACAAATCCTGATTTTCTTATTCTCGATGAGCCTACAAGAGGTATTGATATAGGAACAAAAACAGAGATACAGAAACTTATAATCAAACTTGCCAAAGAAGGCAAGGCTGTAATATTTATCTCATCTGAGATTGAAGAAATGCTTAGAACATGTGATAGAATGGTCGTTTTAAGAGACGGTGTCAAAGTTGGAGAGATTGATGATGAAATGACACAGAATTCTATCATGAAAGCTATTGCGGGAGGTGACAAGGATGAGTAAGGAGAAGAACTCGTTTTGGAAAAAATGCACGGGAAGTAAATTGTTTTTTCCTGCCGTGTGTCTGCTGGTGGTGATACTTGTGAATGTTATCAAATCACCAAGTTTTTTACAGATTTCAATAAACAACGGAGTATTGTATGGAAGACTTATAGATATTGCAAACAGAGGTAGTGAGATTGCGATACTTGCAATAGGAATGACACTTACCATTGCTGTTTCAGCGGGTACTGATATATCGGTAGGTTCGGTAATGGCACTTGTTGCATCCTGCTGTTGTACATCGCTTGTAGGATATGGAGTAAACTCAGCTTCATCTGTTAAGATGCCTATCATCTTCGGTGTACTGTTTGGAATCTTTATCGGTGGTGTCTGCGGATGCTTCAACGGTTTTATGGTTTCAAATCTTAAGGTTCAGCCGATGGTAGCGACGCTTGTACTCTATACGGCTGCAAGAGCCATAGGTCTTGTTGTAAGCAACAACCAGAATACATATGTACATGTAAAACAGTATAAATATCTTGGAAACTTCTGGCATATAGGAGGCTGGGAGTGCCCGATACCTACACCTATATTTGTAGCGGTTATATGTGTTATACTTGCAACGCTTCTTCTTAAAAAGACGGCACTGGGAATGTATATACAGGCTGTTGGTATAAATCCAAAGGCTGCAAGGATTATGGGTATAAATTCAGGACTTATCATTTTCTTATGTTATGTAATATGTGGTCTTGGTGCAGGTATTGCCGGAACTGTTGCATCATCGAGAATTTATTCGGCTGACTCAAACAACATAGGTCTTAATTTTGAAATGGATGCTATCCTTGCCGTAGCACTTGGTGGTAACAGTCTTGCGGGTGGTAAATTCTCACTTGCCGGTTCTATCATCGGAGCATATACGATACAGGCACTTTCTACAACGCTTCTTGCTTTCGGTGTAAAGACTGAGCAGGCTCCTGTTATTAAAGCTATTGTTATTGTTATAATCGTTGTTATACAGGCTCCTGCAATCCAGAGTTATATGAAGAATAGAAAAGCACGCAAAGCTGGTGCTACCGGAGGGGAGGCTGTTGCGAAATGAAAAATAAATTAAAAATTGGAGGCAATAATCTTTTATTGCTCATTACGATAGTTCTTTTTATTGTTATGTACGGAATAGGTTGTGTTATATATGAAGATAAAGGTTTCGGACATTTCCAGACATTGTTAAATCTTCTTATAACAAATGCAGGTCTTATATGTGTAGCCTGCGGTATGACCTGTGTAATGCTTACCGGAGGTATCGACATTTCGGTAGGTTCACTTGTTGGACTTGACTGTATGGTAATGGCATACGGCATGACAAATCTTAAATGGAGTCCGTCTGTTGCTATAGCGGTTGTATTGATAATCGGTCTTGTGTTTGGTGCCGTTCAGGGATTTCTTATCGGTGTGCTTGGCATCCAGCCATTTATTATAACAATGGCAGGTATGTTCTTTGCAAGAGGTATGATAGCCGTTATCACAACTGATATGGTAAACATTAATAATGAAACATTTGCAAAATGGGCAGACTGGAAACTTCAGCTTCCATTTGGCGGTTACACTAACAGACACGGTGTCATGATGAACCCTTTCATCAGAATGCCTGTTATCATCGCACTGCTTGTAGTTGTCATAACATTCATAATCCTTAAATTCACAAAGTTTGGCCGTTCTCTTTACGCTGTAGGTGGAAGTGAATCATCAGCAAAACTTATGGGATTAAATGTTAAAAAGACAAAGATGAAAGCGTATATGTTATCTTCATTGCTTTGCTCTATCGGTGGAATATTATATTGTCTGAACAGTATGTGTGGATTCGTTGCACAGGCAAAATTCATGGAGATGGATGCCATCGCTTCATCAGTAATCGGTGGAACGCTTCTTACAGGTGGTGTCGGAAATGTTATCGGTACATTGTTCGGTGTACTTATCAAAGGTACTATTGATACACTTGTAAATACAAACGGAAAACTTCTTTCATCATGGTCAAGTATCGCAATATCAGCACTGCTTTGCTTCTTCATAGTTCTTCAGGCTGTATTTGCACTTGTTAAAGAGAAAAAGAAAGAGTGATGAATTTACAAACAGTAACAGAATAGTCTTTTTATAGCTGAACTGTTACTAAAAAACCATATTTTACTTGATTAAATGTTTATTTTAAGGTATTATTAGTATGGTGTTAAGAAAAAACTAAATTATTTTAGGAAAAAATATCATCTGATGTTTTTGGCAGACTTAACAGCCAGAAACATCAGATGTTGTTGCATTAAAACAAATTAAAAAATATCGAGAGGAAAAGGAGAAGTAGAATGGAAGTAAGAAATTATAAATTTTGGTTTTGTACCGGTTCACAGGATTTATATGGTGATGAGTGTCTCGCAAATGTAGCAGCTCACTCAAAACAGATTGTGGAGGCTTTAAATGCTTCAGGAAAACTTCCTTTTGAGGTTGTGTTAAAACCAACTCTTATTACAAATGAACTTATAAGAAAAACATTTAACGATGCAAATAATGACCCTGATTGTGCAGGTGTTATCACATGGATGCACACATTCTCACCTGCAAAATCATGGATATTAGGACTTCAGGAGTACAGAAAACCTTTACTTCATCTGCATACACAGTTCAATATGGAAATCCCATATGACACGATAGACATGGATTTCATGAATGAAAATCAGGCAGCACATGGTGATAGAGAGTACGGTCATATCGTATCACGCATGAAGATTGAGCGTAAGGTTGTTGTCGGACATTGGTCAGATGAGAAAGTACAGGAAAAGATTGGTTCATGGATGAGAATGGCAGTCGGTGTTGTTGAGAGCAGCCATATCAGAGTTATGCGTGTAGCTGACAACATGAGAAATGTTGCTGTTACAGAGGGTGACAAGGTAGAGGCTCAGCTTAAATTTGGCTGGGAAGTAGATGCTTATCCGGTAAATGAGATCGCAGATGCGGTAGCAGCAGTTTCAGAGTCAGATACAAATGCACTCGTCGATGAATATTATGATAAGTATGATATTCTTCTTGAGGGCAGAGATCCTGCAGAATTTAGAAAACATGTGGCAGTACAGGCTCAGATAGAAATCGGTTTTGAGAGATTTTTAAAAGAAAAAAATTATCAGGCAATCGTAACACATTTTGGAGACCTCGGTGCACTTAAGCAGCTTCCGGGACTTGCTATCCAGAGACTTATGGAAAAAGGTTACGGATTTGGAGCAGAGGGTGACTGGAAAGTTGCAGCAATGGTTCGCCTTATGAAAGTCATGACAGCAGGCATGAAAGATGCAAAAGGAACATCGATGCTTGAAGATTATACATATAATCTCGTACCGGGTAAAGAGGGAATACTTGAAGCTCATATGCTTGAGATTTGTCCGTCAATCTCAGAGGGTCCTATCCAGATTAAGTGCCAGCCTCTTTCAATGGGCGACAGAGAAGATCCGGCAAGACTTGTATTTACATCGAAGAACGGTCACGGTATCGCAACATCACTTATCGACCTCGGAAACCGTTTCAGACTTATCATAAACGATGTAGAGTGCAAGCAGACAGAGAAGCCTATGCCTAAGCTTCCTACTGCAACAAACTTCTGGACACCTGAACCGGACCTTTATACAGGAGCAGAAGCATGGATACTTGCAGGTGGTGCACATCACACGGCATTTACATATGACCTTACTGCTGAGCAGATGTGTGACTGGGCAGCAATGATGGGAATAGAAGCAGTCGTTATAAATAAAGATACAAATATCAGAGATTTCAAGAGAGATCTTATGCTCGGTGATATTGTTTACCGTTAGAGAGCAGATAGTGTGAAATATATTATAATACACGCTATGCACATAAAATGTGTGCAGAAGTAAAAATAATGTGCTGCAGTACAAAAAAAGCAATACGCAGCATCAGTAGGTAAATACCATATAAATTATGACAAACAGACAAATAAAACATCATAAAAGCAGGAGGAGAAAAGTTAATGAAAGATATAATTGAAAGTGGAAAGACAGCTCTTGGTATTGAGTTTGGTTCAACAAAGATAAAGGCAGTTCTTATCGACGAAAACAACAATCTCATTGCTACAAGCGGACACAAATGGGAAAACAAATATGAGAACGGTGTATGGACATACAGCCTTGATGACATCTGGTCAGGACTTCAGGACTGCTACAGCAAACTTGCCGCAACAGTTAAAGAAAAATATGACGCAGAGATAACAAAAATCGGTGCTATGGGATTTAGTGCAATGATGCACGGATATATGGCATTTGATAAAGATGATACTCTTTTAGTACCATTTAGAACATGGAGAAATACTATCACTTCTGAAGCTAGTGACAAGCTTACTGAGGTATTTGATTTCAATATTCCACAGAGATGGAGTATTGCACATCTTTATCAGGCAGTCTTAAATAAAGAAGCTCATGTTAAAGATGTAAATTTCTTTACAACGCTGGCAGGATATATCCACTGGCAGCTTACAGGAAAGAAAGTCCTCGGTGTAGGTGATGCATCAGGAATGTTCCCTATCGACAGCACAACAGGTGATTATGACGAGAAGATGCTTGGTCAGTTTGATGAACTTGTTGCTCCGGAAGGATTTGCATGGAAAATTAAAGATATTCTTCCGGGTGTTCTCTCAGCCGGTGAAGATGCAGGTGTCCTTACGGAAGAGGGAGCAAAGAAACTTGATGTTTCAGGAAAACTTCAGGCTGGTACAAGAGTTTGCCCTCCGGAAGGTGATGCCGGAACAGGAATGGTGGCAACAAATAGTATTGAGGTAAGAACAGGTAATGTTTCAGCAGGAACATCAGTATTTGCAATGATAGTTCTTGAAAACAGACTTAAAAAAGCTTACAGACAGATTGATATGGTTACAACTCCTGTAGGAGATGCAGTAGCAATGGTACATTGTAACAACTGTACATCAGAGATAAACGCATGGGTTGACCTCTTTAGCGAGTATTCAAAACTCATGGGAATAGAAGTAGCTCCTGAGGAAATCTTTGATAAGTTATTTAAACAGGCATTACTTGCAGAAAAAGACGGCGGTGGAATCGTTGCTTATAACTACTTCTCAGGTGAGCATGTAACAGGATTTGAAGAAGGTCGTCCGTTACTCGTAAGAGAGACAAATGCAAAATTCAATCTTCCAAACCTTATGAGAGTTCAGCTCTACACGGCACTCGGTGCATTAAAGACAGGTCTTGACATTCTCTTTAAAGAGGAAAAAGTTGAGGTTGACTCCATCTTTGGTCATGGCGGATACTTTACTATAAAAGGTGTAGGTCAGAAAATTCTTGCAGGTGCCATCAACACTCCTGTATCTGTAATGGAGACAGCAGGCGAAGGTGGAGCATGGGGAATTGCAATTCTTGCATCATATATGGTAAACAAGAAAGACGGACAGTCACTTCAGGATTATTTAAGCAATGAAGTATTTGCAAACCAGCACGGTGAGGTTGTAGAACCTGACCCTGAGGATGTAAAAGGATTTGATGAATTTATCGAGAAATATACAAAGTGTCTTGCAATCGAGAGGGCAGCAGTAGAAAATCTCGAAAATACAAGATAGCAAAACCTTATAAAATATAATCTTAAATTTACTAACAGGCATGGCGGCAGATGTCAGGTTTGTGAGTGAATAGTGATAAGAGCTGTATATTGATATTAAAGTCGTGATATTATATTATAATATTGGACAGTTTGATATTGATATTGCAGCTCTTATTTTTGTGAGCTGGTATGTACTCTCGGTTTCTCCTCAAAACGAGTAATTTCGGCTGGACTTTTGATATACTGTTTCCATTTTCTCATTGTAATACCGTGTACGCATACATACTTTGTATGTATTGCGAAAATGTCATTGTATATCAAAAATCCGTCTCGAAATTCTTCGTTCAGAAGATTTAGAGAGCACATTGTTAAAAAACGGAGGATAAAATGAAAGTTATAGTTATGGATATGGACGGGACACTTTTAAATGATGATAAGAAAGTGACCGAATATACAAAAAATGTTTTGCGTGATATGAAAAAGAGAGGTATGCGTATCGGGATTGCGTCGGGCCGGCCGATAATAGGTGTAAAGAGAACAGTTGAAAACCTCGGTATCTCTGACATAATTCAGTTTATGATCGCATCAAACGGTGCAGAACTTTTTGATGTGGGGGACAAAGAGAAAAAGGACTTTTATAAACTTGATGTTGATACGATATTTGAGATAATCGATGAGTATGAGCAGTTTGACTTAAATCCGTATGTGTATCAGGGGGAGGACTGTTATGCGGCAAGAAATGACTCGACAATAGAGAGAGCCGCAAGAAACAATCATCTTGGCATACATTTATGTGATATGAAAAAAGAAGTTACGACACCTCAGAGTAAATTAGTGTTAAGCACTCCACCTGAAAAAATGGAGTCAGTTGAAAAGTTTTATGAGGAGCATAAATCTGAAAAATACCGTGCATTTAAATCGCAGGCTGATATGTTTGAATTTGTCCACCCTAAGCTGTCAAAAGTTTACGGTATCAGATATTATTGTGAAAAATACGGATATGATATATCACAGGTTGTGGCTTTTGGTGATACAACAAATGACCTTGAAATGGTGAGAGATTGTGGAACCGGTGTGTGTATGTGCAATGGAACAGATGATGTAAAAGCAGTTGCGGATATTATCACAACAGACAGCAATGACGAGGACGGGCTTGCAAAGACACTTAAGGAAATAATAAATAATGTTAATTAGATGTAAAGGAATTTGAGAAAAAAACCGAAATTTTAAATAGTATAAATATATAGATTGCAGGATGGAAGAGAAAGGGGTATAGATATGGTTTACATTAAAGCAAATAATGAGATAATAAAGGTTTATCAGAGCGTGATAACATCTAAGAAAGAGCGTGTGGAGTGGAATGGTGATATTGTAATAAGAAAAAATGCGATGATACTTGTCGGCAGACTTCGTTCTATGTATTTTGAACTCAGCTCAAGGAGGGTTTATTCAGATATTGAGGAATTTTCTCTTGACTCTGCCAAAGCATTTGAGATAAAAGATAATATACTTCTCACAAACATAATAAATATGATGTTATATCCTTTCGTAAAATGGGGAGCAATAAAGGGAATTAATGTTGAGAAGGACTATATGGTGCTCGCTGCTTTGTTTTCGCAGATTTTTAAGGAGATAGATGTTCAAACATATTTTACTAAGACGAGCATGAAATTTTTCAACGACGAAATTCAGATTACTTTTGAAGATGCGATGGAAAAATGTATTGAACATATTGAAGAACAGCGTGAAGATAGAGAGTTTTTGGAAAAGTTAGAAGGAAGTATTGAAGATAAAGACACGGGGAAAAATATTTTGCAAGATGACGGAGGTTCAGAAATATATAAGGGGTATACGAAGGATGGGCGTATAGTTAATATAAATCCGGAAAGAGGTATAAGGACAAAAGCAGGTCTTTGGCACAGTATTAGATGGATTATCGGAAGTTACGATTTTAAAAAGGAAAAATTTGATGAAGAATATGCAAATTCGCACAGGATAGGAAATAATTTTTACATGGTTCCATATAAGTGTCCGAAATGTGGGGAATTTCTTCATATGGTTGTTTTCCCTAGCGGAAAAGAGTATGTTATAGATACTGAAGAGGGAAAGGTCTATATTGCGAGAGCATATACCTGTGATAATTGCAAAACATTTTATACGCCAAGCCCGGACAGACTTCTTAAAGAGGGGGATATATACATACTTGATTTTGATAACGATGAGTATGCGGCGAGAGATTATGCACTGCTTTTAGGAAGAAAAGGTGCAAAGACGGCAAATTGCCACTTCAATGTGTATCAATCTGATTATAAAAGGGAGCTTTCCAGGGGTGAGAAAAGACTTAGTGAGGTATGCCAAGATATTGAACATCTCGCTAATTATGAACTTGAGACGCTAATCACAAAGATGGATGAGGGGTTCTTTTCTGACTATGAGAAAGAGAAATTTTATGCGACAATAGAGCAGGAACTTGAATATCGTGAGAAGATAAGAAAAAAGAAAATTAACGAGATTAGGAAAGAAGCAGAAGAAAGAAGAAAACTGGAAGCGAGTTTACGAGCCAAAGAGGCAGGAAATAATAAATATGATGGAGATGACAATATTAGTGATAATATTAAAGATGTGTTACAGGTTTACCAAAACATCAGTGAATATTACAATTTTTTGGAGGCGGCAGTAAACGAACAGGAGGAGAAAAATAAAGTATCCGAAAGAGATTATGGAGTCGAATATAATACAAATAGTGGTTTAAATTTAGAAGACGGATTACAGAAAAATAAGGCAGAATCAGACAATAAAAAAGATGGAAGTAATTTAGGCAAAAGCGATATAGCCGGCGAAAATATTACTGCGGGAGATGGTTGTTACGATGAGAATATAAGTGATGGCACAAAAAAAGACATATTAAACGGCGGTTTGGAAAATAGTATTGAAAGTGGAGAGGACAGGGTAGTTTCTAATAGTGACGGAGAAAAAGCTAATTATGCTGCAAATTCAGAAAACGGTATTGAAAAAGAAAAAGCAGGGGATAATACCGGAACTGTAGAACAAAGATTTAATGAGGGTGGCACTGACAAGGTGATAAGGTGCCCGTCACTCTATGATGTGCTTATAGATATGGGCAGGACGGCAAAATATTCAGAGATAATTGAGTATATAAAAAAGGTTAAAAGGTCAGAAGGTGAGGAGCAGAAAAAACTTCATTGTTTGGATGTACTTACAAAAATGTGTAAAACGGCGGCAAAAAAAGAGGTAGAGTATATAGTATCTCATCTTCCGGAAAATATAAACTTTGACAGATATAAAAGAACAAAAGAAAAACTGATGACTTACATGGAGATAGATGTTAGTCCGTATATCAAGATTGTTGATACAAAGCGTGATAAAGTTGAGTTTGATGAATTAAATAAGCTTGTAGAGGGTGTTGACAGAAATAACAGAAATGAATTGCTCGATGTGATGGAAAAGATAAAGAACGGAGAGTATGAGAAACGAAATTCGGACAGATTTGTCGAGGGACTGAGAAAGCGTGTATATGCTATGGATGAGGCAAAACTCAGAGGTATATGTCCAAATCCTGAGTACATAACATTTGACGAGGGACTCAAGGCGATAAAAGAGATAGAGGAGGGAATTTTTCTGCCTGAACTTAAATCAAATATGCTGCAGCTTATAGACAAGAAACTTACAGCATTAAAGACGGAGGAATGTGAACTTCTTGTAAGAAAACTGAAGCGTGAACTTGACGGAAAAATATCCAATACATCAAAAATTCATTTTTATGATATAAGAAAAATGAGAGATGGAGAAAGTAATGACAAAGAATCTTCATTTGTTAAAGTTGCAATAAATACATACGCATATGCGGCAGAAAAATATGAGTATCCCATCATAATATGTGATTCTTCGCTGTTTGGCAGTGGAAAAGAGGGCTTTATAGTCACACCTGATCATATATTCTACAAGGGTTTTATAAAATCAGGCTCAGTAGATGTAAAAAAAATAAACGGCATATTTTCTCAAAAAAATGGACTTGTGATGCTACATATGGAGAAAGGCTGTATAAAGATACCGTGTACTCTCAGTAAAAATGATGAAAAAAATCTGGCGGAAGTGCTGACATCATTTGTTGATTATCTTAAATTAAAGCCGGAGTCAAGAAGTATTAAGTATATGTCAAAACAGGAACACAAGGTAAAGTGCTGCTATCGCTGTGGTCATGTATTTAGGGACGGAAATATTTGTCCAAAATGCGGCAGCAGCTTTAACAGCTAGTGTACTTACCTGCCGGCTTAAAGCTAAATAACATAGGGTAAGTTTTCAGTCAGCAGGACGGGAAATGAGTTGTATCGGTAAATAGGTAAAAAAGCCTGCAATCGGTTGACAATCGTCATGAATATGGTACAATGTAGTAATGAAAACTACATAAGATAGAGGTTGGCACAAAGATATTTAGAAATAGAAAATACTGACCGGTATCATAGAAAGATATATTTGTTACTGTTTGAGTCTGAAATTAAACAGCAGCAGATTAAAAGACGGAGGATTTGCCATGGATTATCAGTTAATCAGCGACAGCTCATGTGATCTTGAGCAGAGTTTAAGAGAAAAATATGACATAGAGGTAGTACCTTTTTATATATCATTTGATGAGGAAAATTATCAGAAAGAAGTTGAGGAGATAGCGATAGATGATGTTTACAGGAAAATGGTGGATTTCCCTAAGCAGTATCCTAAAACATCACTTCCTTCGGTTCAGAATTATGTGGATGCATTTACTCCTCATGCAAGGGAGGGCAGAGCGGTTATCTGTATATGTATTACTACTTCATTAAGCGGCTCGTACAATTCAGCTTGCAATGCAAAAGAGATTGTCTGCGAAGAGTATCCTGAGGCAAAGATAACCGTTATCAATTCACTTGGGGCAACCGTACTTCAGGGACTTTATGTAATTCAGGCAGCAAAACTGAAACAGTCCGGAGCTTCTTATGATGAAGCAGTAGAGAAACTTACATCAAAGGAGTATCTTTCAACAGGACGGATATTCTTTACTGTGGGAAATACAGATTATCTTAAACATGGTGGAAGAATAGGAAAAGTGGCAAGCGTTGCTTCGAGTGCACTTAACTTAAAACCGATAATAACGCTTAAAGACGGCTCGATAGATGCATCAGGAATTGCCAGAAGCCGTAAAAAATCAATAGCAAAAACTTATGAGCTGTTAAAAAATTATTTTGCTGAAAATGGTGAAGATCCTAATAACTATGTTTATAGGGTGGGATATGGATATGACAGAGAGGAAGGACTTGAATATAAAAAAGAGTTTGACGAGGTTATGCGAGGGCTTGGCTATAAAGGAGAAACAGATATCGCCCACATAGGAGCTACGATATGTGTACACACAGGCCCTTATGCGATAGGTGCGGGGCTTATAAAGAAGATCCGGTTATAATATTTTTTTGCGTTATTAACAGATATATCAGTATATAGTGCAGTGACTTGAATACCTTGTAAATTTTCTTCTGCTAAATTGATTTTTAATCAATTTTATAGTCATATGCTGTAAATTAACGGTATTCGGGAGATTAGCAGGATTGATATTTTTGTTCTGTGTGGTATAATAAAAATATCAAAAAAGCTGTTACTTAAGTGTTAAGGAAACAACTTAAGTAACAGCTTTTTCCTACACAGAAAAATACTCGTATAGTAGCACGGGCGTTGCACTTTTTATGATTAAAGAGCAAAATAAAATACAAGGAGTGAATATTTATGGAAGAAAAAAACAGTCAGAACACAAATGAAATTAATGAAAAACAGAGCGTAAAGTACAGATTAAAGAAAAATGTAACTTACGCAACTAACCTAACAAGCATTGCAGCGATTGTTGCAATAATTGCTTTACTGATAGTAGGTACACAGTATAGCAATGCATTACAAAGTTATGGTTTTATACAGGGTGATATAGGAAAAGCCCTGACGGTACTTGCAGGTTCACAAAGCTCGGTAAGGGCAACTATCGGTTATCTGGATGAGAGTGCTATTAAAGATCAGCAGGATATGTATAAGCAGAGAAAAGAAAAATTTGATACATACTTTAAATCAATCGAGAGTAATCTTCACACAAATAAGGAAAAAAGTCTGTATGAGTCAGCGTCATCTCTTTCACAGGAGTATTGGACATTGGCAGATAAGATAGTTTCAGAGGGTGCTACGACGGATTCAAAGCTTTCAGCAGATGCACAGAAGCGTGAAATAAATGAACTTTCACCTAAGTATGATGAGATATACAAAGAAATGGTATCTCTCATGGATCATGAGGTTACACAGGGAAACAGCACAAAGGTAATGCTTACTTTTCTTGAGATAGCTTCAGTGGTTATTGTTATCATCGTTATGGTAGTTGCAAGAATCCAGTCAACAAGAAGAAGCGAAAAGTTTGCCGAGGGTATGCAGGTAATTCTTCGTTCAACATCTGAGCGTCTTACAAAGCTTACTGAAGGAGATTTTGATTCACCATTTCCAAAGAGTGATTATGATGATGAATTTAATCAGATGATAAATGATTCTGAAGGAATGTCAGAAGACCTTAAAAAGATAATAAAAGATATAGAAAATATTCTTGGAAGTATGTCAAGAGGAAACTTTATGGTTCAGTCAGGATGCAGAGAGCTTTATCAGGGAACATTTAATGATATCCTTGTAGCCATGAGAGATCTTCGTGACCAGATGATAGATACACTTCAAAATGTTGATGATGCATCAATACAGGTATCAGCAGGTTCAGACAACCTTGCACAGTCGGCACAGGCACTTGCAGAAGGTGCTACAGATCAGGCAGGAGCAGTTGAGGAGCTTACATCAACTATTGCCAATATCACAGCAAGTGCAGAGCAGAGTTCAAAGAATCTTGATGAGTCACATCAGCAGGCAAAGGAATATGCAAGACAGGCAGATGAAGGTCGTCAGCAGATGAAAGACCTTGCAGTTGCAATGAAACGCATCACAGATACATCAAAACAGATTGAAAATATTACAGCACAGATAGAGGATATTGCATCACAGACAAACCTTCTTTCATTGAATGCATCTATTGAAGCTGCAAGAGCAGGTGAGGCAGGTAAAGGTTTTGCAGTAGTGGCTGATGAGATAAGAACACTTGCAGAGCAGAGTGCGGCATCAGCGGTAAGTACGCGTGAGCTTATTGAGGGAGCATTGAAAGAAATTGATGAAGGTAATACAGCAAGCAAAAATGCAGAAGAGACACTTAAGATTGTTATAGATGGTATCGAGAGTATAGCAGAAACTTCAAAGCAGCTTAGTGAGGATTCTAAAATGCAGGCAGAAGCTATGGAACAGGCAGAGCTTGGTGTAAACCAGATATCAGAAGTTGTTCAGTCAAACTCAGCGGCAGCAGAGGAAACATCAGCAACAAGCGAGGAGCTTTCTGCACAGGCTGATACATTGAAAGGACTTATCGGTAAATTTATCCTTAAATAGAATAATGCAAGCCATTGTAATATACGGCAGGTTTTAATTAAAAATTAAATAACAGATAAAAGCAGGACTTGTGTTTCGATATAAATTTTATGTTTATGATAAGATTATAAATATATGATTTTAAATAGCGGATACAAGTTCTGTTTTTGTATAATAATTTACATATACATAAATGTAAAATTATTGTAAAAAATGTCTTTTTTGAAATAAAAGGGTTGCAAAAATAATTTTATGGTGTTATAGTGTGTTGGAAAATTTGAGAAAAATGATTTTAAGAAAATATATGGAGGTGAGTTTCATGGACAGTAATGACAGTTTTGGACGAAGTAGTAACAACAGTGTTTTATATCGTGAACAAGTGGCATGGCTGTTACATGAAAAATTCAGCCATGTTTATAAATGATGCATTTAATATTATTATTAAAATAGTCTGTTCCGTTAAAAGCACTGTTTAGAGGTGCTTTTTTTGTATAGCAAACGGAGGTAACAGACATGAAAAGAAGATATTCAGATATAATAAAACTTATAAGAGATCACAAAAATGACAATGATATTTTAGAATTATTGTCAAATTACCATGAAAATGATATAGCAGATATAATATCATTGCTTACAACAGAGGAACGAAAGAAAATATATAAGCTGTTCGGATTTCAGAAGGTTGCTGAAGTATTTGCGTATTTTGAAGAACCGGAAAAGTATCTGGATGAAATTTCTATAGAAAATGCAGCAAGCATAATTTCTTTTATGGATTCGGATGATGCAGTCGAAATTCTTGAAAAACTTGACACAAAGAAAAAGAGTGAAGTTGTAAAAAGGCTTGATGCAGATGCTGTTGCAGATGTAAAAATGCTTCTTTCCTATGATGAGGAAGAAATCGGCAGATATATGACGACAAATTATGTTTGTATAAAGAAGGGTCTTTCCATAAGACAGGCAATGAGCGAGCTTGTCCGTCAGGCAGGTGATAACGATAATATCATGACTATATATGTTGAGGATGAGTCAGAGAGGTTTGCCGGAGCAATAGATTTAAAAGACCTTATCATAGCGAGAGAAAATGATGACCTTGAAGATATAGTTATACATTCTTATCCGTATGTGACAGACCACGAACTGCTTGATAATTGTATAGAAAATATTGTCGATTATTCGGAGGATTCTATCCCGGTATTGTCGGAGGATAAAAGGCTGCTAGGTGTAATAACATCAGAAGATATAGTAGATATTGTAGACGATGAGATGGGTGAAGATTATGCTAAGCTGGCAGGTCTTACCGCTGAGGAGGACTTAAAAGAAACAACTGTGCAGAGTATGAAAAAGAGACTGCCGTGGCTTGTTATACTTTTGTTTTTGGGTGTTTTAGTATCATCGGTCGTTGGGATGTTTGAAAGCGTGGTAGCGGTACTTCCGATAGTTATATGTTTCCAGTCACTTGTGCTTGATATGGCAGGAAATGTTGGAACACAGTCACTAGCCGTTACAATCCGTGTATTGATGGATGAAAATCTTACGGGCAGACAGAAATTGTTTTTACTTGTAAAAGAAATGAAAGTAGGACTTGTAAACGGTGGAATACTTGGCATAATGGCACTTACGCTGCTCGGTGCATACATCCATTTCTTTAAAGGATATGGCTGGATTGGAGCATTTGCAATATCAGGCTGTGTCGGAGTTTCACTTTTGGCTGCGATGGTAATATCAAGCATGGTCGGAACGGTGATTCCGATGTTCTTCCATAAAATAAAGATTGACCCGGCAGTAGCATCAGGACCACTTATCACAACGGTAAATGATCTTGTGGCAGTTGTAACTTATTATGGTCTTGCGTATATTTTTCTGATACAATTATGATATAGTGTAATAAAGAACATAATTATTGTTTATAGTTAAAGTGCGACCAATAGCAGAATAGATAAGATACCGAGAGTACCTTTAAATTGAGAGAGGGAAAAAATTGACATTACAGCAGTTAAAATATGTGACAATAGTGGCCGAGACCGGTACGATTACCGAGGCAGCAAACAGATTGTATATCTCGCAGCCAAGTCTCACAAGTGCGATACATGAACTTGAAAAAGAAATGAACATTGTTATTTTTAACAGAACTAATAAAGGCATAAATATCACAAAAGAGGGCGGGGACTTTTTGGGATATGCCAGACAGGTATTGGAGCAGGCGGCAATACTTGAGGATAAATATAAGAAAAATGCAGGCGGTAAAAAACAGTTCTGTGTATCAACCCAGCATTATTCATTTGCAGTAAATGCATTCGTAGACCTTATCAAAAAGTATGGTCAGGATGAGTATGATTTTTCATTGAGGGAGACACAGACCTATGAGATAATCGAGGATGTTGCCAAAATGAGGAGTGAGCTTGGAATTTTATTTTTAAATGATTTTAATGAAACGGTCATAAATAAGATACTGAAATCGAATGAACTTAAATTTACGCAGTTGTTTATTGCAAAGCCTCATGTATTTATAAGCAGAAAGCATCCGCTCGCAGAAAAAACGATAATAACAAATGATGAGCTTGAGATGTATCCGTATCTCTCATTTGAACAGGGTGAGCACAATTCATTTTATTTTTCAGAGGAAATCTTTTCAGCATCGGAGAGAAAGAAAAATATACGGGTAAGAGACCGGGCAACGCTTTTTAACCTGCTGATAGGACTAAACGGATATACCGTTTGCAGTGGCGTGATAGACAAGAAGCTAAATGGTAAGGATATTATAGCTGTTCCGCTTGCGGATGAGGGAGATATGCGTATCGGTTATATTATGCATAAGAAAGGGATGTTAAGCAGACTTGGGGAAACTTATCTGGAGTCGCTTGGGAAATACTTAACAATGTCAGGAAAGTAACAGAACCGATTATGACTATTGTTTGCTGTTAAAATTAAGAGCTTTATTCTATTTTGAAAATAGAGTAGGGCTTTTTTGATGCAGCTATTTGAAAAAAATATGATTATATCTATCATGTTTATATTTGTAAAATGTTATTTATATTGATATTTAAAAATTTTAGTGGAATGGAGTAAGATTTTTTTGATATAGTTTTAAACTATGGCTAACCTGTTTTTTTATGTATTATACGATTGGCGGAAATTTAATTATAATGAATTTGTTTTTGAAATAAGAAATAGTAAAAATTAGTTTTTATTAAAATTAGGAAAAGTTGAAAAGCAAAAAACATTAATACAAAAATGGAGGGTTGAGATGAAAACATCAGTTATAGGTTTCCCGAGAATCGGAACATTAAGAGAACTTAAATTTGCTTCGGAAAAATATTTTAGAAAAGAGATTAGTGAGGAGCAGCTTAAAGAAACAGCAAAAGAACTTAGAAAAACACATTGGAATATGCAGAAAAATGCAGGAATTGATTTTATTTCAAGCAATGATTTTTCGTTTTATGACACCGTGCTGGACACGACAGTATTGTTAAATATAATTCCTAAAAGATACAAAGAACTTGATTTGTCGGAAATTGATACATATTTTGCAATGGCAAGAGGTTATCAGGGAGAACACGGTGATGTTAAAGCACTTGCGATGAAAAAATGGTTTAACACAAATTATCATTATATAGTGCCTGAGACAGAGGATGACACGAAGATAAAATTGTCGGGTGACAAACTTTGGAATGAGTATGCAGAGGCAGATGAAATTGGCATCAAAACAAAGCCGATGCTCACAGGTGCGTACACAATGTTAAAACTTTGCAGATATACGGGAAATAAATCTGAAAAAGATTATGTAGGTGACATCATAGCGGCATATAAAGAACTGTTACAGATTTGCGGTAAAAAGCAGATAGCATGGGTACAGTTTGACGAGCCGGCACTTGTACTTGATATGAATGATAGTGACAAGGCATTATTCCATCAGATTTATGATGAACTGCTTGCAGTTGATACAGATACGAAAGTTTTATTGCAAACTTATTTTGGGGATATTCGTGATATTTATGAGGAAGTCATAAAGATGCCGTTTGCGGGAATAGGTCTTGATTTCATTGAGGGAAAGCAGACTTGTGACCTTGTTTCTAAATACGGTTTTCCAAAAGATAAGGTACTTTTTGCCGGAGTTGTAAACGGCAAGAATATCTGGAAAAATCATTATGATAAGACATTAAAAGTGTTAAGTGGGCTGAGAGAAAAGGGCATCGATACGATAATATCAACTTCATGTTCACTTCTTCATGTGCCATATACATTGGAAAATGAAGAAAAACTTTCAAAAGAATATACGGCTTATTTTTCATTTGCAAAGGAGAAACTTGTTGAACTTAGTGAACTTGGAAAACTTGCTGACAGTAAAAATTATGCTGAATATGAGATATTTAAGAAAAATCATAAGCTTTTCAGTGGCAGCAGGGATTGCACAAATAAAGATGTAAGAAATCGTCTTTCTAAAGTATGTGAGTCCGATTATGTAAGACTTCCAAAGAGAAGTGAGCGTCAGAAAATTCAGAAAGAAGAATTTAAACTTCCGAAGTTCCCGACAACCACGATAGGATCATTTCCTCAGACAAAAGATGTGAAAGCAAACCGTTCAGCATTTAAGAGAGGGGAAAAGACAGAGCAGGAATATGTTGATTTTAATAAGAAAAAAATTGCCGAATGTGTAAAATGGCAGGAAGAAATAGGCATTGATGTACTTGTTCACGGTGAGTATGAGCGAAATGACATGGTAGAATATTTTGGTGAGTCACTCGGCGGATTTTTGTTCACACAGAAAGCGTGGGTGCAGTCCTATGGTACAAGATGCGTGAAACCACCTATTATATGGGGAGATGTATATAGAAATAAACCTATAACAGTAGAATGGTCGGTTTATGCACAGTCACTCACAAAGAAGATTATGAAAGGTATGCTCACGGGACCTGTTACGATACTTAACTGGTCATTCCCAAGAGAAGATATTTCAATAAAAGACTCAATATCACAGATTGCATTAGCAATAAGAGATGAAGTGCTCGACCTTGAAGCAAATGGCATCAAAGTTATACAGATAGATGAAGCAGCTTTAAGAGAAAAACTTCCGCTTAGAAAAACTGACTGGTATAAGGAATATCTCGATTTTGCGATACCTGCATTCCGTCTTACCCACAGTGGTGTAAAGCCTGAAACACAGATACATACTCATATGTGTTATAGTGAGTTTACGGACATAATCCCGGCAATTGACGATATGGATGCGGATGTTATAACATTTGAGGCATCACGCTCAGACCTTTTGATACTCGACTCGCTCAGAGAAAACAATTTTGAGACGGAAGTAGGACCGGGAGTATATGACATTCATTCACCGAGAGTTCCGTCAGTTGAGGAGATAACCAATGTATTAAAGATAATGCTTACAAAAATAGACAGTGATAAACTCTGGGTAAATCCTGACTGCGGATTAAAGACAAGAGGAATGAAAGAGTCGGACGCAAGCCTTAGAAATATGGTTTGTGCGGCGAAGAAGATAAGGGAAAAAGCACAATAATTGATTGCAATGGCATAGTGTATGTGAGGTCGAAGATAAAACTAACAGAGAGTTCCGCTTGCGGAACTCTCTGCTGGTGTTTATAATAAAAGATAGTTACAGTTAAAAATCCGACGCATCGTATTGGGTGTTTGTTTTTTATTATATTGAGGGGGAAAGTTTATGCGCAAAGTAAGTATAGGAAAACAGGATTATGAATCGTTAATAAAATCAGGCTGTTTTTATGTAGACAAAACATATTTTATAAAAGAATGGTGGGAGTCACAGGATGATGTAACACTTATCACCCGTCCGAGAAGATTTGGAAAAACATTGAATATGAGTATGTTAGAATGTTTTTTCTCAAACAAATATGCAGGCAGAGGTGATTTGTTTGAGGGATTGTCGATATGGAACGATGAAAAATACAGGCAGCTTCAGGGGACATATCCGGTGATATTTATTAGTTTTGCATCTGTAAAAGAAACAAAATTAGAAAATGCAAAATATCGTATATGTAGTCTTGTTTCAGAAATATATGAGGCTAATCGTTATCTTCTTAAAGGAGATTTGCTTAGTGACAATGAGAAAGAGCAATTTGTCAATGTGAAAGCAAATATGAACTCTATAGGAGTTGTGGATGCCATAAAACTTTTAGCTGGATATATGGAAAGATACTATGGAAAAAAAGTTATCATTCTTATAGATGAATATGATACGCCTTTACAAGAAGCGTATGTTGGTGGATATTGGAATGATATGGTTGGATTTATACGAAGTTTTTTTAACTCAACTTTTAAAACAAATCCGTATCTTGACAGGGCAATAATGACAGGAATTACAAGGGTATCCAAGGAGAGTATTTTTTCAGATTTAAACAATCTTAATGTGATTACAACTACAAATGACGAATATAATACAAGTTTTGGTTTCACGGAAAATGAAGTTTTTGCGGCATTGGATGAGGCAGGTTTGTCGGAGAAAAAGGATGATGTGAAGCTGTGGTATGACGGTTTTACATTTGGAAAGCACAAGGATATATATAATCCGTGGTCGATTACAAATTATCTTGACAAGAAAGAGTTTAAGACATATTGGGCGGACACAAGTTCTAATAGTCTTGTCGGCAAACTTATTCAAAGAGGTTCACCGAAAATAAAGAAAGCCATGGAAAAACTTTTAAATGGAGAATATATAACAGTTGGAATTGATGAACAGATAGTGTTTGACCAATTAGATAACGACGAGGATGCGATATGGAGTCTTTTATTGGCAAGTGGTTATCTGAAAGTAGACAGCATGGACATTTGTGTAAGCACAGGAGAGCAGAAATATGAACTGAGTCTTACAAACTTAGAAGTCCGTGTTATGTTTCAGAAATTGATAAAAGGCTGGTTTGGAAGAACGAATGGGGCATCAGATGAATTTGTTGATGCTTTATTGAATGGTGATATAAAAGCAATGAATTATTATATGAATAAAATCGCTTTGGCGACATTTAGTTATTTTGATGTTGGAAATAAACCGTCAGAATATATCGAGCCGGAAAGATTTTACCATGGCTTTGTATTAGGGCTGATGGTCGGTCAGAGAGAGGATTATGCGATAAAATCAAACAGGGAAAGTGGATTTGGAAGATATGACATAATAATGCTGCCATGCAATATTGAGAATAAAAGATTGCCGGCAATTGTTATTGAATTTAAAGTGCATGACAGTGATGAAGAAAAAAGTCTTGCAGATACTGTTGCGGTAGCACATAAGCAGATAGAAGAAAAAAGATATGATGAAGAAATCTTAGCACTTGGTATAGAAAAAGAAAGAATAAGGCATTATGGATTTGCATTTGAGGGGAAAAAAGTGCTTATAGGGTGATGGGCATATGGAGAAAAGAAAAATGAACTCACAGATAAATATAAGAGCAGCTAAGATAGAAGATGCTGCAAGATTACTTGAGATATACAGTTATTATGTAAAAGAAACAGCAATCACTTATGAGTATGAAGTGCCGTTGCTTGATGAATTTAAACAAAGAATTTCGCACACGCTTGAAACACATCCCTATATTGTTGCTGAGTCAGATGGAGAAATCATCGGATATGCTTATGCAGGCAAGTACCATCCGAGAGCTGCATATAGCTGGGATGCGGAGACGACTATATATCTTGACAATAATTTTAGGGGAAACGGTGTTGGCAGAAAACTGTATTCATATCTTGAGGAAATCTTAAAGGCACAGGGGTTTGTAAAAGCAATCGCACTTATCACACCGCCTATGACAGAAGCGGACAACGATGTTTACAGAAGTGTGCATTTTCATGAAAATATGGGATATAAACTTTCGGGCAGACTCACATACAGTGGTTATAAATTTGGCAGGTGGTTTGATACGGTAACTATGGATAAGATGTTGTGTGAGCCACATGAAAATATGGAGTCTGTAAAAACTTTTGATGAGGTCAGGGGACAGTTTGGGATATAAGATGAAAGATAGGAAGTAACAGTTCAGCCCCAAAAAAGATAAGTCAATAATACATGAGCTTGCTCAATGTATTATTGACTTGTTTTTCGGGGCTGAACTGTTACGATAGGAAATGGTATAAACGAAAAAATCATTGACAATCCCCCAGCCACCATTATATAATCAACTTAGTTATGCAAATGCGACGACGGAGAGAAGTAGCATGATTTATCGTTCAAAGCGAGTGAAGGACGGTGAGAGCTTCGCAAAGTGAATTCATGTGAATAACACTCTATCAGCAGCGAACTGAACACAGCCTGCCGTATGCAGCAGATTGAAATCATTATCGGACATAAGTATTGTATTGATATGGTTTCATACTGTATATAAAGTTTGTCAGTAGGGGAGCCGTAAGCTGCACGACAGACAGCATAAGAGTGACTGACAAGACAGTAATTCGGGTGGTACCGCGGACAATAATATGTTCGTCCTGAACTTTTTAGTTTGGGGCGGACTTTTTTATGTTATAGGAAACTTTTCGTTTCCTATAACATAAAAAACACTCCGTGAGGATGTGCATTCCGCTCAAGTACGAAAGAGTCGCAAGCGGCTCTTTATCCCTGTCTGATTTATATACTGTCTGAACTATTTAGTTATTTGCAAAACTATTTTTTAAATTTAATCTGCCTGTACAGATACAATAAATAATGTTAGACGGCATTTTGTCGCCGTCAGCACTTAGTCAGCGTTTTTGGCTGACTTATGTACTGCTACCGGTGACAATATAGCGGGAGCGTGCCGGCGGTATTATATATTGTATCTGTACAGGCATCAAAGAGTAAAGTAAGTTTTGCAAAGACCTGTTTTTTAGGAGGTAAAAATGAACGTAGGAAACATTTATCGTGACAAAACATTAAACGACATTGGCGAGAGCAATGTCGGTGAAACATTAAGACTTGCCGGATGGGTAGAAAATATTCGTGACCACGGCGGTGTATCATTTGTTGACCTTAGGGATATGTACGGTGTTATGCAGGTTGTTATGCGTGACACAAAACTTCTCGATGGTATAAGCAAAGAGGACTGTATCTCAGTTGAGGGTGTCGTAGAGCACAGAGATGAGGAGACATACAATCCAAAGATACCTACAGGAACTATCGAGCTTGAAGCACACAAGGTAGAAGTTCTTGGCAGAGTTTACAGACAGCTTCCTTTTGAGATTATGACATCAAAAGAGACAAGAGAGGATGTTCGTCTTAAATACCGTTATCTTGACCTTAGAAATGCAAAGGTTCGTGACAATATGATTTTTAGATCAAAAGTTATAAGTTTTCTTCGTCAGAAGATGACAGACATGGGATTTTTAGAAATTCAGACACCTATCCTTTGTGCTTCATCACCTGAGGGTGCAAGAGATTATATCGTGCCATCACGCAAATTCAAAGGTAAATTTTATGCATTGCCACAGGCACCACAGCAGTACAAGCAGCTTCTTATGGTGTCAGGTTTTGACAAGTATTTCCAGATAGCACCTTGTTTCAGAGATGAGGATGCGAGAGCAGACCGTTCACCGGGAGAGTTCTACCAGCTCGATTTTGAGATGAGCTTTGCAACACAGGAAGATGTATTTAAGGTTGGTGAGGAAGTCCTCACGGCAGCATTTGAGAAATTTGCACCTGAGGGATATGAAGTTACACAGGCACCATATCCTATCATCAGCTACAAACAGGCAATGCTTGAGTTTGGTTCAGACAAGCCTGACCTTAGAAATCCGCTTCGCATTGTCGATGTTACAGATTTCTTCCAGAGATGCACATTTAAGCCGTTCCATGGAAAGACAGTCCGTGCGATAAATGTCCATGCAAAACTTTCAAAGGGACAGCATGAGAAACTTCTCAAATTTGCACAGTCTATCGGAATGGGCGGACTTGGTTATCTTGAAGTTCTTGAAGATAAGTCATATAAGGGACCTATCGACAAATTTATTCCTGATGACATGAAACAGGAAATTGCTGATATAGCAGGACTTACACCGGGAGATACAATCTTCTTTATCGCAGACAGAGAAGTACAGGCAGCTCTTTATGCAGGACAGATTCGTACAGAGCTTGGAAACAGACTTGACCTTATCGAGAAGAACAGCTACAGATTTTGCTATATAAACGACTTCCCAATGTATGAGTATGACAATGAGGAGAAGAAATATATCTTTACTCACAATCCATTCTCAATGCCACAGGGCGGACTTGAAGCATTAAACACAAAAGAGCCGTCAGAAATCCTTGCATACCAGTATGACATTGTATGTAACGGTATCGAGCTTTCATCAGGAGCAGTCCGCAACCATGACCTCGACATAATGGTTAAGGCATTTGAAATCGCAGGCTATACAGAGGAAGACTTAAAGGAAAAATTCGGAGCACTCTACAATGCATTCCAGTTTGGAGCACCACCACACGCAGGAATGGCACCGGGAGTAGACCGTATGATAATGCTTCTTCGCAACGAGGAAAACATCCGTGAGATAATACCATTCCCGATGAACGGAAATGCACAGGATCTTATGTGTGGTGCACCAAACGAAGTAAGCGAGCAGCAGCTTAGAGAAGTGCATATAAAAGTAAGACAGTAAATATGATTATGCAGTTATGCAATTTTGAGTAAAATAACTGGTTTCTAAAAAAATATTTATTACACTCTTGTTTTGTGTTGTGCAGAAGCATAGCAGCATGGAATGTGTAAAGTAAAGAAACAGAAAAAAGCCATATTGTAAATATAATTTTTATATTTGCAATGTGGCTTTTTTTGTTACTGGGATTATCTGTAAGTGTGCTATAATTTAAAAAGTAGAGAACTGTGTATGAATATTGAAAATAAAAAATGTAACACAATGGATA